>NZ_LVCT01000644.1:0-3379 GCF_001647205.1 Rhodococcus sp. EPR-134 | reverse complement strand
ACGGCGACCTGCTCGCTGCAGGCATCAACGACCCGGTCAAGGTCACCCGCTCGGCACTGCAGAACGCAGCGTCCATCGCGGCTCTGTTCCTGACGACCGAAGCCGTTGTCGCTGACAAGCCCGAGAAGGCCGGGGCGCCTGCAGGCGATCCGACCGGCGGCATGGGCGGCATGGACTTCTGAGTCCATCTCCACCTAGCTCCTGGAGCCCGGCCCACCATTCGGTGGGCCGGGCTTTTGCTCGTGCGGAGGAGGCAAGTTTCGATGACTTGGCAGCGGCAGCTGCGATGCAGATTGCGGATTCACCTAACCAAGAGGTTGCCTCCTGATCGATCGGAATCACAGGCACCTTTTCCGATTGCTGGATCCGGTGATACCCAACGATTCCGAGCAGAACCCAGAGGATCGGCATGTCAGCTCGCTACAATTCGGACATTCGTTCAGCGTCGGAATTGAGGGGCATGCATGATCTTTCGGAACTCGTTGCCAGCCGCGGTATCTCAGATGGGGCCGCGAGACGCGGAGTTCGTCTACAACGAGTCCGGCGGACATCTGAGCCACATGGTGTGCGCCTACTTCTTCGACACGACGGGCCATCCGCTCGCAGAGATGACGCACGACGACGCGGTTCGGTGGATCACCGAAAGATTCGGATACTGGCCGCTGTTCACGAGTCGACTCCAGCGAGTTCCGCTGGATCTGGACTATCCCTATTGGGTCCCGGCCGATTTCGACGTCGATGATCACGTGCACGTCCATCGTGCCCCGGTTGCCGGGTGGGCGCCGGTTCGTGAATTGCTCGGGCGCTCGCTCGGTGAGCCGATGGACTTGTCCCGGCCGCCCTGGGAGTTGCACGTCATGACCGGAGTGCACGGGATCGACGAGCTACCGGGCAATCTGACGCTGATCATGCTCAAGACCCACCACGGGGCCGGTGACGGTCTGGCGATCCGCGATCTGACCAACCTTCTTTTCTCCGGTCCGCCGAAGCCGGAGACGAAGCGTGCCGGTTCGGGGCTTTCGTCGCTGGATTTGATCGGGCGCACGGTCGTGGGTTTGCCCGGCCAGGCGATCCGTTTCGGCCGGGGTCTGTCCGTGACAAAGGTTGCGGCCGAGACGGTTCGGGAGGCGGAAGAGGCCGGAGAGCTGCCTACGTACTCGGCCGACCGCCTACCGACCCGATTCAACGGCGTGCTGGGCGGAGACATGACGATCGATTTCCTGACGCTGGACGGCGCAGACATCAAAGCGATCCGAGCGGCCGTTCCGGACGTGACGGTCAACGACATCTTCCTGACCGTGTTCGCCGGTGCTCTCGACGCATACCTGTCGGAAAAGGGCGAGAAGTCGGCCAGTGGGTTGGCGGCGATGGTTCCCCGATCGATGCGGCAGATAGCCGAATGGGAATCGGCCAACCAACTGGCGCTGTTGACGGTCGATCTGCACACGGACGTCGAAGATCCGGTCGAGCGGCTGACACTGATCAGGGATTCGGCGCTGATGGCAAAGGGGCGGAGTTCGCACCCAGCCGTCCGTCGTTACGGCACACGCATCGAAACCTCGCCTGCGGCTCTGCTCAGACTCACCGGTCTCTCGCGTCGGCTCAACAAGCTGGACCCTTCGCACAAGGTCATTCAGAACACGACGATCAGCAATGTCCCGGTATCGGTCGACGGCAATGTCTTCGAAGGTGCGCCGGCGGTGGCAGTTCTCGGCGGGCAGGCGCCGGTCGACGGAGACATTCTGCGCCACTTCCTCATTGCTGCGCGTGGAGGTTCTCTGACGCTCAATGTCATCGTCTCGCGAGAGACGATGCCGGATATCGAGCACTACATCGAATTATTGCGGGTGGGGTTCACGACGCTTCTGCAGGCAGTTTCCGACCAAAATCGTGAGTTGGTCGAACGATAATCTCTCGACAACCCCGGCTTTACGCCGCCTGTCATTCCCTGAGTTTTCGGATTGGCATCATTTCTTCGTCCCAAGTGAACCACTGAACGTCTAATGGAGAACGTCATGCTTGAAGGGGCCGTCGCGGACGCTGCCGGCTCGGTCGATGCGATCATCGGTCAGGATTGGGCCGCGTCAGTGGCCTGGCCGTCAAGTAGATTGTCGATTTCGGGGCCTGCTCGTGTTGGCGCGTAGGCCCCGAAATACCTTTTGTCGGCGCGTAATTCTCGCCATGTGAATTGCCGGAATTCTCACCCTAATGGCATGAGCATCCAGGCGGCGAGATATACCAATGCCGCGGTTCCACCCGTGCAAATAGCGGCGATAACGGCGAGTAGACGGACAAGATTGACGTCGGCGCCGAAGTAATCTGCAATTCCGCCGCACACTCCGGCGAACATTTTCTTGTCGTTGGAACGGGTGAAGGGGCGAGGTGTGTTGCTTTCGAATGTCATGCTTCAATTCTGAAGCGAGATCGCATCAGGAACCATCGGGGACGACCCCCATCTGCACCCTGATCTTTTGAGCCCGTCGTGTCATACCCCGGTAGTTCATCCCAGCTTCACCGAACGGTTGCTGCGGGAGACTAACTTGTCGGCGGTGACCGATTTAGCAGAACGCCGACCGTTCCTCAGCGCCTTCGCGGATCTCTCGACCGCCGTCGATCTGGCCGACACCGCCGCCTTCACCGTCGACGACAATGACGACGACGATCCGGTGCTGCTGACGTCGCCGGACGGTTTCGAGGTCGACACCTGGCGGGAGGGCTACCCGTACGACGCACGGATGCCTCGGGACGAGTACGAAATGTCCAAGCGTCTGCTGCAGATCGAACTCCTCAAGCTGCAGAACTGGTCGAAAGAAACCGGCGCACGGCACGCCATCGTGTTCGAAGGACGCGACGCTGCCGGCAAGGGCGGAACGATCAAACGATTCATGGAGCACCTCAATCCTCGTGGCGCTCGCGTCGTCGCGCTGGAGAAGCCGTCGGCTCGCGAGTCGACGCAGTGGTACTTCCAGCGCTACGTGCAGCACCTTCCCGCCGCCGGGGAACTGGTGATGTTCGATCGATCTTGGTACAACCGGGCCGGGGTCGAGCGGGTCATGGGTTTCTGCACCGACGAGGAGCATGAGCGATTTCTGCGCCAGGTGCCGTTGTTCGAGCAGATGCTCGTCGACGACGGCATCAGCTTGATCAAGTTCTGGTTCTCGGTTTCACCGCTGGAGCAGCGCACGCGGTTCGCGATCAGACAGGTCGATCCCGTGCGGCAGTGGAAGCTTTCGCCGATGGACATCGCTTCTCTGGACAAGTGGGATGCGTACACGGCGGCGAAGGAAGAGATGATCCGGTTCACCGATACCGCCACCGCTCCGTGGACCGTCATCAAGAGCAACGACAAGAAACGCGCGCGGATAAACGCGATGCGTCA
>NZ_LVCT01000643.1:0-355 GCF_001647205.1 Rhodococcus sp. EPR-134 | reverse complement strand
TGCTCTGCCCATCCGCGGCGTGGGTGGTTAGTGTGAGTTGAATGGAGACCGTACCGATCCAACTCCCCGACGGCACCGTGACCCCGATCCGTCTGTTTCCCGGACCGAACGACGACGCACCCGTGGTGGTGATGTTGCCCGGGCTCGGAGTTCCCGCCGGGTTCTACGATCCGGTGGCGCAGGCCCTGGTCGAAGCCGGCTTCAACGCGGCCATCGGTGAACTGCGCGGCCAAGGTGACAGCAAACCGCGCCCGAGCGCGTCGAGTGCTTTCGGATATCAGGAACTGGTCTCGATCGATTGTCCGGCGACGTTCGAGGTAGTGCGCGAGCGGTTCCCGGCCAGCACACCATTTCT
>NZ_LVCT01000642.1:0-569 GCF_001647205.1 Rhodococcus sp. EPR-134 | reverse complement strand
CCGTATCACCGCGGATTCCCCGGAATCCGTGCGCCCGGACTCTATCTGGGTTCGTCCGCGATGTCGGTGACAGCCAACATTGCCGGCTTCTGGCCGGGAGACCGGGTCAACGTCGGCGGCTTCGGTCGACAGTCGAAAGTACTGATCACCGATTGGGCACGGTTCGCCAGGACCGGTCGCATGGAACCCATCGGTGCGGATATCGACTACGAGGAGCGGATCGCTCGCCTGACCTTGCCGGTTCTGTCGATCACGATCGAAGGGGACGATCTCGCTCCACGCCGGTCGGCAAAGAACCTGGTGGACAAGCTCTCCGGGGCCCAAGTGACGATGACGCACATCGACGAACCACTCGGTCACAACGGTTGGATACGCAATCCCACCGCTGTGAGCGAGCGCGTCGTCGCGTGGTTGCGCGACCGCTGAAAGATCAGCCGAGTTTCTGCCAGAGGAACTCGTAGGTCAGCGCGGTCTTGAAGGCCAGCTGAGCATTGTCCGCGGCGCCGCCGTGGCCACCCTCGATGTTCTCGAAATACAGCACCGGCTTGCCCAGCTCTTCCAGCCGTGCG
>NZ_LVCT01000641.1:0-9071 GCF_001647205.1 Rhodococcus sp. EPR-134 | reverse complement strand
TACGGCGAATACTCCGAGATGAATGCCCACTCCTCCGGGACATCGGGGTCACCGTATTCGGCCATCCAGGACGCGCCGGCCAGCAGGAGATGGAATCGACGCATGTCCAGCAGCGGGACCTGGCAGACGATGGCGCCGAAGAGTTCGGGGTACTTGGTCAGCATGATGCCCATCAGCAGGCCGCCGTTGCTTCCGCCCTGAGCTGCCAGAAGATCCGGGGTCGTGATTCCGCGTTCGACGAGGTCTCTCGCGACGGCAGCAAAGTCTTCGTGCACCTTGTGGCGCCCAGCCTTGAGAACCTGTGTGTGCCAACCGGGTCCGTACTCGCCGCCACCACGAATGTTCGCAACCACATAGGTTCCGCCCTGCGTCAACCAGGCACGGCCCAGAGAACCGCTGTACGACGGTGTCAGCGAGATCTCGAATCCGCCGTACCCGTAGAGCAGGGTAGGGCCGGGCTCGCTACGCGGACTGCGCACCACGAAGTACGGAACCTGGGTGCCGTCGGCAGAGGTGGCGAAGAACTGCTCCGTGGTGATGCCCTCGGCGTCGAAGAACGCGGGAGCCTGCTTGAGGGCAGTGGGTTCGGTTTCGCCGATCACGCCGTGCAAAAGAGTTGCAGGGGAGGTGTATCCACTCGAATTGACGAAGTACTCGTTGCTGACATCAGGGTCGGTGTCGAGAATTTCGATACTGGTCAGTTCTGGAAGCCCTTCGAAAGGTCGATCCTCCCAGCCGTTTTCGCCCGGCGTCAGGATTCGCAGCGTCGTGCGCACGTCGGTCAGGACCACCAGAATCAGATGATCGCGTGTCCAGGTGTAGTGCTCGAGCGAGGAATGTGCGTCGGGTTCGAAGATCGATGTCAGTGCTCGTGAGCCGGCAAGGAAATCGTCGTAACGGATGGCAAGCAGTGCGCCGGTCGGATATTCGGTGTCCTCGACGGCCCACACGGACTTGGTGCGGATCAACAACCACTCGTGGTGAATCGAGATCCCGGCGTCCTCGGGGACGTCCACGAGCACCAGTTCACCGTCGGGGCGAACTTCGAAATGCTGAGAGTTGTAGAAATCGACCGAGCGAGTGACGAAGTCCCGTTCGAACCCGGGCGTCGGATCGTGCGAAGCCGAGATGGCCACGTCCGTGGCCTGGCCCTCGTAGACGGTCTCGGCGCTGGAGAGGGGAGTGCCGCGCTTCCACCGCTGGGCCAGACGGGGATATCCGGAATCGGTGAGCGACCCCGGTCCGATATCCGTTCCGACGTAGACGGTATCGATGTCGATCCAGTCGATGTCGGTCTTGGCCTCGGGAAGGTAGAAGCCGGGATTCTCGCCCTCGGGAGCGAGGAACTCGCGCTTGTCGATGTCGAACTCGCGAACGACCGCCGCGTCTGCCCCGCCGCGGGAGAGGCTGATCAATGCACGGTTGCGGTGTGGCCGTAGAAGTTGCGTGCCCTTCCAGACCCAGTTCTCGCCCTCGGCCTCGGCCAGGGCGTCGAGGTCGACCAGGACGTCCCATTCCGGGTCGTCGGTGACGTACTGATCGAACGTCGTGCGTCGCCACAATCCGCGAACGTGGGTGCTGTCGCGCCAGAAGTTGTAGAGGAACTCACCTCGACGGCGGACGTAGGGGATTCGCGCGTCGGTATCGAGGATCTCGCGCACGTCGCTCTGTAGTCGATCGAAGCGCTCGTTGTCGGTGAGCTGCTCCTCGGTCACGGCATTGTGCTGACGGACCCAATCGAGTGCAGACTCACCGGTCACGTCTTCGAGCCAGAGGTAGGGGTCGTCGCCGGTGGTGGGCTGCTGATCGGAAGTCATACGTCCATTCTTACTGCTCGCTCCCGACAGCACTCGACCCCGCTCCCGAAACACTGGAGCGGGGTCGAGTGAGAACGAATCGGGTCAGACGCCCAGGGAGTGAGCGAGCATCGGCCAGGAGTTGTGGAGATCGTCCTGCCAGTAGCCCCACGAGTGGGTGCCGGTCGGCTTGAAGTCGAAGGTGGCCGGGATCTTCAGATCGCTCAGGCGGTAGGCGAGGTTGTGGGTGCAGTAGTTGACCGCTGCCTCGATGACGCCGCCGACGATCGCCTGGTTGGCGAGCGCACCGACCTGACCGTTGATCGCGGGATTGGCGAGAGTGTCGTGTGGGCCGGGGAGTCCGGAGCCGGTGGAGACGTAGAGTTCGGTGCCGCGGAGCTTCTCGGCGTTGAGGACCGGATCGTTGTCCTTCCAGCCCTGACCGTCGAGCGGGCCCCACATGTTGGTGATGTCAGCTCCGCCGCGGGTACCTGTGACAAGTTCGATCGCACTCTGACCGACGGGGGTGCTGGTCTCAGCGCATCCGCTGTACGCCCCGACGCCCTTGTAGAGGCCGGGAGCCGCGATGGCGAGGTTGAGGACCGAGGTCGCGGTCATGGAGATCGCGGAGATCGACTGGACCTTGTTGGTGTTGAACTCGGCGTCGATGACGGGCGGGAGTTCTTTGGTGAGGAACGTCTGCCACTTCTGGCGACCGAGAACCGGATCGTCGTTCACCCAGTCGGTGTAATAGCTGAACGCGCCTTCGAGTGGAGTGACGACGTTGACGTTCTTGTCCTGGAAGAAGTTCATGACGTCGGTCTTGCGTTGCCAGGTCGCCGAGTCTTCGCCGCCGCCTGCACCGTTGAGCAGGTAGAGCGTCGGGCGGGGTTCGCTGCCATCTGCGGGGAGGATGACCTCGAGCGGGATGTTGCGATCCATCGCCGGGGAGAAGACCGAGATGGTGACCTTGCGGTCGCCGGTCTTGGTGTTGCTCACGACGTGCGATCCGGACGTGTCACCGCCCGCAGAAGCTGTCGCCGGACTGATCAGCATCGGCAGCACCGTGGCCACTGCGAGAGCTGCGATCACACTGCCACGCTTGAAAATTCGAGCACGCATACGTTCGGATCCTCCACCTGAATGTCTTCGGATCCGGAACGGATCGAAGTGCCTGTGAGCCCTTACTGGAACAGGTTCACTTTTTGTTATGTGTCAGTAAAGCAGAGCGGGCGCAGAAAGTGACGCGATTCGATTGCCTGACAATTGAATTGGCCCCGGAATTAACCCCCAAATTAACCCCCGAATCGGCCCAGACAAGCACTCGACCCCGCTCCCGGAAGTGCAGGGAGCGGGGTCGAGTCGGAACGATTTCGGTCAGATGCCCATCGAACGAGCGAGCATCGGCCAGGAGTTGTGGAGATCGTCTTCCCAGTAGCCCCACGAGTGGGTGCCGGTCGGCTTGAAGTCGAAGGTGGCCGGGATCTTGAGATCGTTGAGGCGGTAGGCGAGGTTGTGGGTGCAGTAGTTGACTGCTGCCTCGATGACGCCGCCGACGATCACCTGGTTGGCGAGTGTGCCGACCTGTCCGTTGATCGCCTCGTTGTTCAGGGTGTCGTGCGGGCCGGGGAGTCCGGAGCCGGTGGAGATGAAGAGCTCGGTGCCGCGGAGCTTCTCGGCGTTGACGACGGGGTCGTTGTCGATCCAGCCCTGGCCGTCGAGGGGGCCCCACATGTTGGTCACGTCAGCGTCGCCGCGCATGCCCACAACCAGTTCGATGGAGGACTGGCCGACCGGTGTGCTGGTCTCGGCGCATCCGCTGTATGCACCGACGCCCTTGTAGAGGCCCGGAGCTGCGATGGCGAGGTTGAGGACCGAGGTCGCGGTCATCGAGATCGCGGAGATCGACTGGACGCCGTTGGTGTTGAACTCGGCGTCGATGACGGGCGGGAGTTCCTGGGTCAGGAACGTCTGCCACTTCTGACGGCCGAGGGACGGGTCGTCGTTCACCCAGTCGGTGTAGTAGCTGAATGCACCTTCGAGCGGGGTGACGACGTTGACGTTCTTGTCAGCGAAGAACTCGTTGACGTCGGTCTGGCGCTGCCACGTCGCCCGGTCTTCGCCGCCGCCTGCACCGTTGAGCAGGTAGAGGGTCGGGCGGGGTTCGCTGCCGTCTGCCGGGAGGATGACCTCGAGCGGAATATCGCGTTCCATGGAAGGGGAGTACACCTTGATGGTGGCGATGCGCCCGTTGTCCGTGCGGCTCGAGAGCTTGGAACCCGTTGTGTTTGCCTTGGCAACAGTTGCCGTGGTGGTCGACGGATCTCCGCCTGCGGACGACACTGCAGGGCTGATCAGCATCGGCAGCACGGATACTGCGGCTACAGCGGCGACCAGACGGCCACGCTTGAAAGTGCGAGCACGCATACGTTCAGAAACCTCCACCTAAAATTCCTTCGAATCCGCCCAGGAGTGAACGGTCCTTTGTTGCTGTTCCCGTACGGGAATTCATGCTGGGTACATGCTCTGTCGATAGGTACAGGGCGTGTGAGTCTTGTAAGTTCTACCGCATCGGTGCGTTATCCGCCAGTGAACCAGAGATTTGCTGAACGTACGACCAGTTTCAGGTGAATTTCCCTGATCATCGACGGGATTAGTGAGTGAACCGGACATATCCACTATGGGAACAACATTGTTGCCTACCTCTGCAGTCGAACGCGTCTGTCGAAGATCTTCTCCGATATCAGCGCCCAGCGGGGAGTTACGTTTCGGTGAACGTCGGTTACTCGCCGCAGACTCGCGCGGACTCGACGGCAATCGCCAAGAGTTTCGCGTGGCAGGCGCGGGTCGAGTTCCCGGAGATCACCCCTGTCTTCAGCGTCGACGGCGTCGTGGAGATTCAGGACTCCGGCGGAATCGCCCTGGCCTTCGACCTGGAAGACTCGAATCCGCTGGAGGGAGACCTGGCCAACGTCTCGTACTTCTGCGACCTCGGAGTCCGCTCGATGTTGCCGACGTATAACTACATGAACGCTGCCGGCTGTGGCTGCTTGGACCTGGCGGACACGGGGTTGAGTGGATACGGCCGTGACCTGGTTGCCGAGATGAATCGCGTCGGAATGACGGTCGACGGCTCACATTGTTCGGTACAGACGGGGTTGGACATCTCAGCTATCACCCAGCGAGCAATGATCTACAGCCACTCGAATCTCCGAAGGTTGTGGGAGCATCCGCGCAACATCACCGACGATCAGGCCAGGGCGTGTGCGGAGACTGGCGGCGTCATCGGGATCAACGGCGTCGGCATATTCCTCGGCGTCAACGGACCGGATGACGACCAGGCTCGGCTGTCCGCGATGGCCGACCACATCGAAGAGGCTGTGGGACTCGTCGGCATCGATCATGTCGGGATCGGCTCCGACTTCTCCTTCGACGCCGACGACTTCCGCGAAGAGATCGAGCAGAACCCGTCGTCGTTCTCCGAGGCGTACACCGCGTGGGGGCCACTGCAGTGGACTCCTCCGGAGGAGGTGCTGACACTTGATCAGGTATTGCGTGAGCGGGGCTTCGACGAGCCGTCGATCGAGGCCGTGTACGGCGGAAATTTCGCCCGAGTTGCCCGAGAAGTGTGGGCTACCGACGGGTAATACGACCATCTGGGGACAGCGAAACGATGCAGGACTACCCTGGTGAATCGTGACCTCACACTATGACGTCGTTGTCCTCGGAGCCGGCCCCGGTGGGTACGTCGCTGCTATCCGCGCGGCACAACTGGGCCTGAGCACCGCCATCATCGAGCAGAAGTACTGGGGCGGTGTATGCCTGAATGTCGGCTGCATTCCGTCCAAGGCGCTTCTCCGTAACGCCGAACTCGCGCACATCTTCACGAAAGAAGCGAAGACGTTCGGCATGTCCGGAGACGTGTCCTTCGATTTCGGCTCCGCTTTCGATCGCAGCCGCAAGGTCGCGGACGGGCGAGTCAAGGGCATTCACTTCTTGATGAAGAAGAACAAGATCCCGGAGTACGACGGCAAGGGCACGTTCGTCGACGCCAACACCATCAGCGTGGAGTTGAGCAAGGGTGGCACCGAGACGATCACGTTCGACAACGCGATCATCGCGACCGGTTCGTACACCAAGCTGCTGCCCGGCACCTCGCTGAGCGAGAACGTCGTGACCTACGAAGAGCAGATCCTCACCCGTGACCTTCCGGGTTCGATCCTGATCGTCGGTGCCGGCGCGATCGGCATGGAGTTCGGTTACGTCCTCAAGAACTACGGCGTCGACGTCACGATCGTCGAGTTCCTCGATCGGGCATTGCCCAACGAGGACGCCGACGTCTCGAAGGAAATCGCCAAGCAGTACAAGAAGCTCGGCGTCACCATCAAGACCGGTGCCGCTGTGCAGTCCATCAGCGACGACGGCAGCAAGGTCACCGTCTCGATCAAGGACAACAAGTCCGGCGAGATCGAGACCGTGGTCGTCGACAAGGTTCTGCAGTCCGTCGGCTTCGCACCGCGCGTGGAGGGCTTCGGTCTCGAGAACACCGGTGTCGCGTTGACCGATCGCGGCGCCATCGCGATCGACGACTACATGCGCACCAACGTCCCGCACATCTTCGCCATCGGTGACGTCACCGCCAAACTGCAGCTCGCGCACGTCGCAGAAGCTCAGGCTGTCGTTGCTGCCGAGACCATCGGCGGCGCGGAGACGCAGACACTCGGTGACTACCGGATGATGCCGCGTGCGACGTTCTGCCAGCCGCAGGTCGCCTCGTTCGGTTTGACCGAGGAGCAGGCCAAGGCCGAGGGCTACGACGTCAAGGTCGCGAATTTCCCGTTCGCTGCCAACGGCAAGGCACACGGTCTCGGTGACCCGACCGGTTTCGTCAAGCTGATCGCCGACAAGAAGTACGGCGAACTGCTCGGCGGGCACCTCATCGGACCGGACGTTTCGGAACTGCTGCCCGAGCTGACCTTGGCCCAGAAGTGGGACCTCACGGTCAACGAGTTGGCACGCAACGTCCACACCCACCCCACGCTCAGTGAGGCACTGCAGGAAGCGATCCACGGCCTCGCCGGCCACATGATCAACTTCTGACGGCAGGGCCTTCGGCCCCGTGCGCCTTTTCGGTAGTTCGCACTACCGGAAAGGCACACGGGGTTTTTCGTCTTTTGTGTCGAGTTGTGTTGCGAAACCGCCATCTGAGGCCTTCGAGTCGGGGTGTAGGCGCGCAACGCATTAGCGTCCCGAGTCGAACATCCGGCTTTCGAAGGACCACTCATGAAAACTCGTTCCGTACTGCTCGCGGCTTGCGTCGCGCTGACGCTCTCCGCCTGTGGAACCTCAGGTGACTCCGGATCGGACACCGAAGCTTCGGGTGCCGCCGAGGCGGGGGCGTTCCCCGTGACCGTCGACCACGCCTACGGTTCGACGACGATCGACGCGGAGCCTATGCGCATCGTGACCATCGGATGGAGTGGCCAGGATGCGGTGATCGCACTGAACAAGGTTCCGGTCGCCATGGAGAGCTTCTCCGGCGCCGGCATCGAGAACAACATCCTGCCCTGGGACGCTTCGCGTCTGAACGGTGCCAAGCCTGTTCTCATGACGACCAATCCCGATATCCCGTTCGAGCAGATCCTCGGGCTCGATCCCGACGTGATCCTCGCCGTCTACTCCGGCATCGACGAGGGCGAGTACAAGCGTCTCAGTGACATCGCGCCGACCGTCGCGTTCCCCGACCAGCCGTGGGATACGGCGTGGGACAAGCAGATGAGCATGATCGGTGCAGCGCTCGGACAGCCGGAGCAGGCCCAGACGCTGATCGACGAGACCGGGGCGTACTTCGAGAAGCAGGCCGCTGATCACCCACAGTTCCAGGGCAAAACCGCAACGTATGCAATGCGCACCGACGAGGGCCTGATCGTCGTCTGCGGCACCGACCCGCGGATCCGTCTTCTCGGCCAGCTCGGGGTGAAGACCTCGCCCGGTGTCGACGCAGTGTGCACTTCCGGCGACAGTTCGGTGTCCGTGGGCATGGAATCCATCGACACACTCGACGCCGACGTCTTCATTCTCGTCGACGCCGACGGCACCAACCTGGACAAGCTCATGTCCTTCGGTCCGTTCGCGAACATGACCTCGGTGTCGAACGGCCGTCTGGTTCGTCTGGTCGGAATGGACTACGCGATGGCTACGTCCGCTCCGACGGTGCTGAGCGTTCCCTACGCATTCGACGAGTTCATCGCTCAGCTTTCGGACAAGTTGAGCTGATTCCGAGCGTCGTACGACGCTTGTGACGCAACGATTTTCGGCACCTGCGATTCGAGTAGTTCGATCAGGGCCGTGATCTTTGCGGCGACGTCGGCGCCGAGTTCGGTCAAGCTGTATTCCACTTTGGGCGGGATGGTTTCGAGTACCTCACGGTGCACGAGGCCATCCCGCTCGAGTGTTTGCAGGGTCTGCGAGAGCATGCGCTCGCTGACTCCGTCGACGCGTCGGCGCAGGGCACTGAACCGGTACGGACCCTCGTTCAGTGCTGCCAGTGCGAGTGCGCCCCAGCGTCCGGTTGCATTCTGCAATGCCGCCCGAGAGTTGCACCCGCGAGCGAAGACGTCAGCCTCGAGGGTTGGGTCCACGACGTCGGCATTCGGATCAGGAGTCTGGGCAGCACGTGAAGGTGAGTCGGTGCTGGTCATGAACCCAGGCTACTACTGCACGATCCCATAGCGCTAACCTGACGTGTTGCACTTACGAAAAATAAGTGCATGATGGTTGCGGAACGCATTTACGCTTCAACCTGGATCGGGAGTTCGCATGAGCATTGCAGTCACCGGCGCAACCGGAAACCTCGGACAACTGGTAGTCGAGTCGTTGATCGAGCGGGGAACCGCCGCGTCCGACATCGTCGCAGTGGTCCGAAATCCACAGAAGGCGGAAAGCCTCGCCGCCCGCGGAGTAGTTGTACGCCAAGCGGACTACGCCGATACCTCGGCGTTGGAAACCGCATTGGCGGGCGTCGACAAGCTGGTTCTGATCTCGGGAAGTGAAGTGGGGTCACGGCTCGCGCAACACACCAACATCATCGACGCGGCGAAGGCTGCCGGCGTCGGATTCATCGTCTACACGAGCATCTTGAATGCTCAGGACACGCCGATGAAGCTTGCTGCCGAGCACAAGGCGACCGAGGACGTGCTCACTCGGAGCGGTATTCCGTTCGCGCTGTTGCGCAACGGTTGGTACTGGGAGAACTTCACCAACGACCTTGCCGGT
>NZ_LVCT01000640.1:0-2325 GCF_001647205.1 Rhodococcus sp. EPR-134 | reverse complement strand
CACCGATGGTCACGAAGGTGCAGTGTACGAGTTGGGCGGTGACGAGAGGCTCACCTATGCCGAATTGGCCGAGAAGATCAGCGAGTTTGCCGGCAAGCCCGTCGCGTACCAGTTCGTGGACGAGCAGGCATACGAAGGCATTCTCGAGAGCGTCGGACTGCCTGCACCGGTTGCGCAGATCCTCGCCGATTCCGATGCTGCAATTGCCAAGGGGGCATTGGACACCGAGTCGGGTGACCTGCAGAAGTTGATCGGCCGCAGCAGCACTCCGGTGACTGAGGTGTTGAGGAAGGCCTGACCTGCTGTGCGCCTTTATTAACCGCGGGCGGTTAATAAAGGCGCACAGGGGGCTACCCCATGTGGACTGCACCCTCGGCGGGCAGATCACCCTTCTTGGCGCGGACCAGCACCAGCACTACCGGTGCGATGATCGCCAACAGGATTGCCGCCCAACCGAATGCGGCCGAGTATCCGGATACCTCGGCGCCGAAGAAGTAGTCCGTCATCGAGGCGACGAAGTCCTGCACCGGCTGGGGGAGTAGCGCCAATTGGTCACCAGTCGGGATGGTCGCGTTCGACATGTCGACAGGAATGCCTTCCGGCGGGATCGGCGCCGCGTTGTCGGCGGTGAAGGCCGACTTTGCCGAAGCGTAGATCGTGGTGAACAGTGCGGTTCCGAGTGCGCCGCCGATCTGCAGGGTGGCGTTGACCAGGGCACTGGCAGCGCCGGCGTCGTGGTCGGGGACACCGATCAGTGCGAGGTTCTGCATCGGCACCATCAGCAGACCGAGTCCGAAGCCGAAGATGGCGAGGCCGGGGAACACGTGCGTCCAGTAGGAGCTGTGTACCTCGATCTGGGTCAGCATGAGCAGTCCTACGGCTGCCACCAGCGGGCCGGCGACCATGAGCGGCTTGGGGCCGATCTTGGTGGACAACTGCGCTGCGATGGTCGACGCCAAGACGATGAAAAATGCCATCGGCAGCGATCCGACGCCGGCCATGACCGGGCTGAATCCGAGCACGATCTGCAGGTAGAACGTCAGGTACAACGTGCCGCCGAGCAGGGCGGCGCCCACCAGCATGGAGCCGATCAGAGCAGCGCCGCGATCACGATGCCACGGAACGCTCAGCGGTAGAAGCGGATTCTTGCTGCGGCTCTCGACGACCACGAAGATCGCGAGGAAGACCAGACCCAGTGCGATGAACAGCAAAGTGTCCGCCTGACCCCAGCCGTGCTCGGCGCGTGTGAATCCGTAGACCAGTGAGCCGAGCCCCAGGGCGATGAGGACAGCGCCGGGAAGGTCGTAGCTCGTGTCGCCGTGCGCTTTGGTTTCCTTGACGATCGGGACGGCTGCAGCGATGGCGATCAGCGCGATCGGGATGTTGACGAGCAGGCACCAACGCCAGTCGACGTACTGCGTCAGCACTCCACCGAGGAGCAGGCCGATGGCAGCGCCACCGCCGGAGATCGCGCCGTAGACGGCAAAAGCCTTGGCGCGCTCCTTCTCTCCGATGAAGGTGGTGGTGAGCATCGACAGCGCAGCGGGCGCGAGCAATGCTGCGAAGACGCCCTGGCCGGCGCGAGCGATGAACAGTTCGATACCGCTCTGCGCGATGCCGCCGATGCCGGAGGCAACCGCGAAGCCCGCCATGCCGACGATGAAGGATCGCTTTCGGCCCCAGTAGTCGGCGATACGTCCGCCGAGGAGCAGCAGCGCACCGAACGCCAAGGCGTACGACGTGACCACCCACGCGCGGTCAAGGTCGCTGATGCCCAGTTCCTCCTGGGCTGCCGGTAGGGCGATGGAGACGATGGTGCCGTCGAGCACCACCATGAGTTGAGCGAACGCGACGATGCAGAGCACCAGCCAGCGACGTTGATGATTCGGATTCTCGGAGACAGCCGGGATCGGTGGCAGAGTGCCGCCGTCGACGTGGGACGTGGTGGTCATTGGAAAAAGGTATTCCAGCCTTCTCGGGTGAGTCAAACGAAATAGTTCGTTCGGTTACCATCATCACTATGGCTCCCACTGACGTGACCGCGACGAAACAGCGAATCCTCGACGCTGCGCAAGAAGAATTCGGCACCTACGGGCTTGCCGGTGCGCGCATCGATCGGATTGCGAAGAACGGAAACGCCAGTAAGGAGCGCCTCTACGCCTATTTCGGTGACAAGGTCGCGTTGTTCCACGCGGTGCTCGACGTCGACTTCGAGCAGGCGATGGAATCCGTCGAGTTCACCGGTGAAGACATGCCCGCGCATGCTGTCGAACTGTTCGACGCAATGCTCGGCAAACCACAGATTCAACGGATGATGATCTGGGG
>NZ_LVCT01000639.1:0-1605 GCF_001647205.1 Rhodococcus sp. EPR-134 | reverse complement strand
AGACGGCCTCATCTCGAAGCACTGGGACCCCCAGGACCTGATCACGATGCTGTTCGGCCTCGTGTTCGGCTGGGTGGTGGCCCCCGGTGTGGCCGACAACCAGAACGTCGACGCCGACGAGATCGCGCGCCGCCGTGAAGTGGTGCGCGAGGCCGTCACTCGAATCTGCAAGCCGTGACTGTCAGCGAGAGAGGTACGCGGCCCAACCGCCGTAGTCGGTGATGTCAGCTGCGCCGTTTACGGCGTCATGAGTGCAGCTGAAACCGACTGTCGTTCTGCCGTCGGATAACTCGACGCTGGTGAGCGCCATCGGTGCAGGCAAGGCGGCGAGGAACGTTCCCAGCCCGGCCGGTGAGATTCGGAAGATCTCGCCGACGACCGGTGCGCCGAGTCCAGGGCCACGGCGTACCAGGCCGGGCTTCGGTGGCGTCGTGTCGAGAGCGAAGAGCCGGTAGGCATCCGAGGTCGTGACGGTTTCGACGTACCGCGCGCCGAGGTCGACCAACTGTGTGTTGAGGGGTTGCCCGCGCAGGTGAGCGCCGAATACTGCGAGGTCGATTCCGGTATCGACGAGGGTGGGTGAAGGCGCACCGCCGAGTCGCGCAGCGAGGTCGATGGCGATCTGGTCGTCGAAAGCGGGTACGACGAACATGACGCCGAACGGGTGATCTTCGGCAGTGCGGTGTCCGGGCGCCGCGACGGCCGCCATGTCGAGCAGGTTGCAGAAGTTGGTGAAAGTTCCCATCCGGCGGTTGATTCCGAACGGATCCTCGGTCACGGCGGCAATCGTCGGGTGTTCGGTGGTGGTGGGAAGCAGTAGGGCGTCGAACCCGGCGAGGAGTTCCCGGGCGGCAGCCTTGGCGCGGGTGAGAGCATCGAGATCGTCGACCAGCTGGTATCCGGTGGGGTGCTTCGCACCGAGCACGATGTCGGACACCGCGGGATCTGCTCCGGCAGGACGAGTTTCGAGGAACTCGCCGGCAGCGGCGTACCGCTGCGCCACCACGGCGCCGTCGTAGAGCAATCGGGCCGCGTCGAGCAGTCCGGATATGTCGACGGTCTCGGTCTCGGCGCCGCCGGCTACCAGAGCTGTCACAGTGTCCTGAAATGCTGCTGTATACGACGGGCTCAGTTGAGCGAGATCCTCGATTCGGGGGACGGCGACGCGGGGATTCGGCGCCGCCGCGAGACGAACGTCGGAAGGCCAGACGCGGCTGCGGGGATCCCGAGGTTCGTGGCCGATCATGATTGCCGCTGCCGCGGTTGCCGATTCGAGGTCGTCGGCAAATACCGTCATAGCGTCGTGGTCGACGCAGGCGGGCACTACTCCGTGGGCGGGGATGACGCCGAGCGAGAGCTTGAGTCCGTAGATCCCGTGGAACGCTGCCGGCACCCGGCCCGAACCGGCAGTGTCGGTGCCGATTCCGATGTCTGCAATTCCCAGCGCGACAGCGACGGCGGATCCGGAGCTACTACCGCCCGAGATCAACTCTTCGTCCCAGGCGCAGCGAACGGCTCCGTACGGACTGCGCGTTCCGACCAGTCCGGTGGCGAACTGGTCCAGATTGGTCTTCCCCAGAACAACAGCCCCGTGCTCGATCAACC
>NZ_LVCT01000638.1:0-8852 GCF_001647205.1 Rhodococcus sp. EPR-134 | reverse complement strand
GGCGACCAGACGCCCAGCCAGAGGAAGATGCTCGCCCGTGGCGATTCTGGCTTCGACCGAAGCGGCATCGGCAAGCACATCTTCCTTGCGGCGCAACGTGATCCAGACTTCGGGGCGATCTACTTCCTCGATCCGCTGGAATGCCTGCTCGACCCGGGCTGTCGGGGTGAAAACTTCTGCTGCGATGGTCATGGTGTGTACTGCTCCGATCAGTCCGTGATGTTGGCGAGTGAGAGCGCGGTGATCGCGCGGGTCACCCAGTCGAGGACGACGTCGAGAGACTCGCCGATGTGCTGGTGCAAAAGCGTGCGGGCCTCGGGCAGATTGCCGGCACGTAGTTCTTCGAGGATTCGAATGTGCTCCGCGATCGAGGTGTCGATGCGGCCGTTGACCATGAAGTCGTACATCCGAACGTGCCGGATACGGGAATTCACCGACAGCAGCGACGCGACCAGTTCATTGTTTCCCGACGCCCTCAGTACGGCGACGTGGAATTCCTCGTCCAGTTCGACGAACCCCGGTTCCTGAGCGGGCGGATCGAGAGCCAGGGCACGCCACCGCACCAATTCGTCGTCGAGGATTGTTCGGTCGTGCCGGATCGTCGGATCTGCGATCGCCCGGGTAATTCCTTGTAGTTCCAGCGTGATTCGGAGTTCATACAGATCTCGGATCCGCGGGATACTCGGGCGCACGGCGGAGAACCCGTACTCTTCCCGGCGCAGGAGTCCATCGGCGCACAGCATCGTCAACGCTTCCCGTACTGGTGTGCGAGAAATGCCGAAACGCGTGGAGAGTTTCGGTTCCGTCAGGCGCTGATCGAACCCGATAGTCCCGTTGACCAGTTCGGTGCGTAGTTCCCGGTAGACCACCTCACGCAGTGGCTCCGGCGCCGTATTCATCCCTGTCGACATACCTGTATACGCTATTGATCAGGTGTTTCGTCCAGATGTCTTCGGGTTAGAGCTGAGTTACGGCCGCCGCGGAACTTCAGGAGAAGTCGCGCTGAACCCGCAAGGTTCCGATCGTGGTGGCCAGGCCGTCGTACTGAGTGACCAACAAGGTGAATTCGATCAACCGACGATCGTCGAGATGCTGCGAGAGCGTTCCCCACGTGTCGTCGGTGACGTCCTTGGTGGTGACCAACTCGTCGACCGCAGTCAAGATCGCACGGTGACGCGGACTCAACTCGGAAGCGCCAGGGCCCTCGATGATTCGGGCCAGTTCTTCTGCGTCGATTCCGGCTTTGCGGCCGAGCCTGATGTGGTGATCCATCTCGTAACCGCAGTCCCGCAGGTGCGCGACCCGCAGGATGATCAGTTCGGTGTCGTGGCGAGAGATCTTGCCGCCGGGCATGAGTGAGCCGGAGTAGTGCAGCCAACCGCGGAAGAGTCCGCCCGTGCGCCCCAAGGTGCTGAACAGATGCGCATCGGGTGCTCCGGCAGCCTTCGACAGGACACGCCAGATTCCCCAGTTGATCGGACCGAGGTCCTTGAATCGGCCGGGCGGGATGCGGGGGTTCATGCGACTCCACGGATGTGAGAGGGACGGAGGTCGATAGCTCGTTGCGCGATGTGGCGAACCGCGGCGCTGCGGCGGGGCGCGTGTACGCGTGACTTCCGGCCGACGATACCGCGCTCGAACGCGTCGACGGCGTCAGCGACGGTCGTGGTGCCGGCGCTGGCGAGGGTTCCGCGTGCTCCGTCGAACGACAGTGCGGTGGTATCGGTGTCGATGTCGCCGATATACGCGACGCCCACCTTGGTGCCGAGGTGTTTCATTTCCAAGCGCAACGCGTCACCCAAGGCTTCGACGCCGGCGCGCGAAGCACCGAACGGTCCGCGAAACGGATGCTTGGCGGCGCCGTGAGCCGAGGCGACCACAAGGGCGTAACCGTTTTCGTGACTGATGTGCGGACCGGCTGCGCGCAGGGTGTAGTACGTGCCCATGAGATTGACTTCGACGGCGCGGCGCATGTCCGCAGGGTCGCCGCCGAGGATCGACGAGTTCGCCTCGACACCGGCATTGGCGACGACGACGTCGATGCCTCCCAGCTTCTCAGCGATGTAGTCGACGCCGCGAGATACCTGCTCGAGGTCGGCGACGTCGCACAACTGCCACGGCGCGCGGCCGCAGGAAGTGGCGACTTGTTCGAGAAGTTCAGGCTCGAGGCCGAGCAGTCCCACGGACGCACCACGGTCGTACAGGCGTCTGGCCAGCGAAGAACCGATATTGCGGGCAGCGCCGGTGATCAGGATGCGCCGACCCGTCAGGTCGTCCGCACTACTCTTGGCCGATTCGGCCTTGCCCGCCTCGCTCTTGCCCATTGCTGTGTCCCTACGCAGTGACCTTCTGGTCCTCCGACGCTAACACCGCCGGGTAGCTGCGACTGCAAGTACCGCCAACTCCGTCCGAACGGGTGTTCAGACCGATGCGGCTTCGAGACGCGGACGTGGCGTGGAAGCCTGGGGCGACCGCAATCGACGGAATCGGACCACGGCAACGACGGCGGCAACAGCGGCGAGGATCACCAACGGCAGTGACGGACCCATGGTGGGTTCGATGACGACCAGTAGCACCGGCAGTCCGAATCCGAGATAGGTGCCGACGTAGAAGATCCCGGTCAGGGCGCCCCGCGAGGCCGGGGGAGCCAGCGACTCGAGGTCGAGCAGTCCCTCACGCAGACACAGTCCGTAGGCCGTACCGAGGACGAGCGCGCAGACGATGAACAACCCGAGCGCGGGGTGTGCGCCGCCGACGGCGACAAGGCAGTATCCGAGCGCCGCCAGTGCGGCGCCGACCGTGCCGGCCTGAGGACCCCAATTGCGATGGCGCGCAGCGGTTTGAACCAGGATTCCAGCACCCAGAGTCAGCGCCGCCGCGAAACCCGGAAGGAGAGGACCTGAGTAGCGGTCCCCGAGCCTGGCCGTCATGGTCACGAAAGACACTGTTGCGCTGGCGAACACCCATGGCGCCAACGGAAGTGCCCAGAGCAGTGCGACCTTCACACCGGTTCCCGACCGCTCTGCACGGTCGGGAATCTGTGTGAACATTGCAGCTTTGGTGGGAGCAGGTGTACGACTCCACACAGCTGCCGCGGTAACCGAACCCACCGACAAGACGGCCGAGACGACAAAGGGCGTAGCGAGTGGGAAGGCGGCAAATTGTGCCAACAGACCCGAAAACAGTGGTCCCAGTGCAAAACCCGAGGTGAGTACTGCGCCCGCCAGCACGGTTCCGGACTTGCCGCGAAGGTCAGCCGTCCACGCGGTGCCGGCGCCGATTGCCAGACCGGCACCGATACCGACAACGAGGCGCCCGACCATGAGCCCGGGCGCGTCGTGCCAGAGAAGAAGAATCAAGGTTCCGAGCGAGGCTATGAGCGCTCCGGGCAGGACGACTACAGCTCGGCCGACGCGATCCGACAGTGCTCCACCGGTCAACAGGCCGGGTAGGAGTCCGAGCGCGTAGATACCGAAAACACCGTCGAGCACGGTATGCGAAAGGCCCTCGTCCACCCGGAGAACCGGGATGAGCGAAGCAAAGTGGTTGGCGGCCCAACCCGTCGAAAGTAGAACTGCCAGTACCGAGATGAACCCGCGACGGGATGGATCGCCCATACCGGCAGCTTAGGCGGGTACCAGATCGCTCACGTCGGCGAGGAGTTCGAACGTGCGTAACCAGGCCTCGCGGTTGGTACCGGTCGACACCGTGATCAGCTCGTCGGCCTGTGCATGCTCGGTGAACTCGTCGAGGTAGGCGCGGACCTCCGTGGGCGTGCCGATGGCGCTGTACTTGGTCATCTGCAGAACCTGCTGACCCGCGGGGGAGTCGAGCAGCATGTCCGCTTCGTCGTCCGTGAACTTGCGTCCGCGTCCGAGAAGAAGGCTGACGCGCGAACGCTTGGCCGCGAGGAAGTCCTGCTGAGCCTGCTCATGGGTGTCGGCGGCGATGACATTGACGCCCGCGATGACGTACGGCTCCGCCAACTGCTCCGACGGCTTGAACTCGCGTCGATAGATCGCGACGGCGTCGCGCAGGGCGTTGGGGGCGAAGTGCGAGGCAAATGCATACGGCAGGCCGAGCATCGCGGCGAGCTTGGCTCCGAACAGTGACGATCCGAGAATGTAGAGCGGAACGTGAGTGCCCTTACCGGGAACGGCATTGATTCCGGGGACGCGCGAAGTGTCGCCGAGGTAGCCCTGAAGCTCGAGTACGTCCTGCGGGAAACTGTCCGAAGAACTCGGGTCGCGTCGCAAAGCCTGCATGGTCTTCTGATCACTACCGGGCGCGCGACCGAGACCGAGATCGATGCGACCCGGGTGCAGAGTCTCGAGGGTGCCGAACTGCTCGGCGATCGTCAGCGGCGCGTGGTTGGGCAGCATGATTCCACCGGCGCCGAGGCGGATTTTGCTGGTGTGCGCGGCGACGTGGCTGATCAGAACGCTGGTGGCCGAAGACGCGATGGAACCCATGTGGTGGTGCTCGGCATACCAGATTCGCTTGTAACCCCACTCCTCGGCACGCTGCGCCAAGGTCACGCTGGCGTCGAAGCTGTCTTTGGCGGTTTCGTTGTCGCCGATGTGGGCGAGATCGAGGATGGAAAGTGGGACGGCCATGAATGTGGTGCCTTTCTCAGCGAATAGAACGCAAACGTCGTTGGAAGGTGCAACCATCTGGCCGGCTTTCCTATTTCCGCCTGGTCAGCGCCCACGGATGGTGGCGAGGCGGACAAGGCGTGAAGTTCTTGTCTCGATTTCGGTCATTTCGGATATTTCGGATGAAATTGGGGGCTAGATTTCCCGAATCGGAGGTTCTTTCGCATTCCAAGTGAATCGAGACCAGCATGGCCACTGATCGGAAGGCTGTAAACAAGCGCAAAGTACGTGCATTACTTGCCGGAGGACTTGTCCTCGGTATCGGCGCCGCTGTCACCTTGGCGGCGTGGACAGACAACGTTTTCGGCGACGCGCAGTTCAAGACGGGAAGTTGGAATCTCCAGGGCAGCTTCGACGGACTGACGACCTGGGGTGAGTATCAAGTGGACGCTTCCGCAGGCCACTTCCAATTCAGCACGGGATTCGACGCACTCTCACCCGGAACGACGGTATACGCGCCGGTAGCGCTTCGGATCGGTCCCACGGCCAGCACTTCCGGCGCGACGGTACAACTACTCGGTGCAACGGGCGGTGATACCGACCTCAAACCCGCCCTGCGGTACTCGGTGTATCGAGGTGTCCCCTCCACGACCTGCACGGCAGCGGGAATTGGAGCAGGAACAGCATGGGTAGGCACGACAGCCAGTCCGGTGGCCTTGACGGCAGGTTCGGGTTCGGATGTCACCTTGCTAGGCACGGGCGTGCCGGTGGAACTGTGCTTCGCGGTCACGCTGCCTGCCGGAGTCGACCCTTCGATCGTGTCGGGCAAGAACACCGGGCGCTTGCTCTGGCAGTTCACCGGCCAGTCCACCCCCTGACGCCTGCGTGGTCACACGGCGAATGCGTCAGGTGTACGCACTGGCGGCCTCGGGACTCGTCCTGGGTATCGGTGCAACCACCGTGGCGGCCAGTTGGGTGGACAGCACGATGGGCGATGCATCGTTTCGCACCGGAACATTCGGAATCGAGTCGAACGTCGGCGGCGGATGGTCGTCGCATTCATCCAGTGCCCCTGGCGTTTTCACGTACACGCCCTCGGCGCTCCTGATTCGCCCCGGTGCGTTCTCGTACGGCCCGATATCTCTTCGAACAGTGCCGGTCTCGCCGGCAGCATCCGTCACTCTGCAGGCGGCCACGGTTGCCGGCGACTCCACTCTGGCGTCGGCGCTGCGGTATCGGGTGGTCAAGTCGACGACCTGTGATGCGTCGGCCTTCTCCACGGGAACACCACAATTCGTGGTGGGAAGTGCGACGGTGTTTCCGTCGCTCTCAACTGGTTCCGCAGTCGGGGCCATCGCGCTACCCACCGGTGGAGCGTCCCCGGGCGCCGCGGTGGCGCTGTGCTTCGAGATTTCGCTGCCCGCAACCTCGGCTAATTGGAGCAACTCGGCGCTGACCGGTAAAACGGCAACTCCCACTTGGCAGTTCAGTGCAACACCCTGAAGGAGCTGCAATGCCAACACATGCCCGGGCAACACATGCCCGGACGAAGAAGCGTTCGGTCCCCACGATCATCGGGGACTGCATCCTTCAGGTTCTTGCAGTCGGTGGGGTCATCTGTATCGCTTTGGTGATCTGTGCCTTCGTTTTCGACATCACACTGATCATGTTCAAGACCGGATCGATGTCGCCGACCATTCCGACCGGATCTCTGGCAGTTGTGCGGGAAGTACCGGCAGATTCCGTCGAGGTGGGCGACGTCGTCACCGTCGATCGGGGAGTGTCCGAACTGCCGGTGACCCACCGGGTCGTCTCCGCTCGTACCCAGGACAACGGCATCACGATTCTCGATCTCAAGGGTGATGCCAACGCTTCGGCTGATCCCGCGGTATACGAGGTCACCACGGTCCGAAAGGTGCTCTGGCACGTTCCGGGATTGGCGCGGGTGATCGTCTACTTCTCGAATCCTCCTGTTCTGGGGGCGATCACGCTGACCATGGCCGCTTTGGTGGTCGCGGTATTCTGGCCGCGCAATACCGATGACGACGATGATGCCGACTCGGCCGACCCGAAAACCGAACCCATTCAGGTTCTTCTACCGCCAGACGGCGGTAGACAATGAAGCGTCGCCACCTGTTTTCAGTCATCGTATTGGCAGTTGCGGTTGTTCTGGGCTCTGGTTTCTCGTCTCACCCACTCCTCGGAGAGACAGAAGCGGCGTGGACAGACTCCGAGTACGTTACCGGCCCGATTTCCACCGGTTCATGGACGACGAGTGGGTACGGCAGAGGCGCCGGCGGGCTCGGGTTGTCCAGTGGCGGAATCGTGATAGATCTTTTCGGCAGTTCGATGTTCGAAGGTGTCTCACAACAGAACACGATTGGAAAGGACCTGGACACAACCAATCTGGTGGTAGCAAAGCTACTGGGCGTCAACTCGTTGTCCCGGACCGGATCGATCTCGTCGTGCGCTGCCTACTCGGTCGGGCAGCCTGCGAGCGGCCGCTGCCAGTCGGCAATTGTTTCGGATACCGATGCGACGTCGACACTCACCTCGATGACCGTGACAGTGAACTTGCTGTCTCTACTGGGGGTTGATCTGGTCAGTGCGCCGATAGTCACTGTGGCATCGCCGATTACGGCAGGGGCTGCGTGCGATACCTCGAACAGGGCATCGGTATCGGCGAGTAGCCCCACGAATCAGGTGACGGTGGGATCTCGCGTCCTCACGATTCCACAGCCTGCCGAGAACGCATCGGTGACGGTAACAGGGGCGGACGCCACTGTGAACGCCGCTGGCTTGGCGACGATTCAATACACGAACATCAAGCTCGTGAGCACGCGAACGTCCACGGCAACAACGGCGCAATCGACGCTGAGCGTGAGTCTTTCGATGGCAGCTTTTGCGATTCTGGGGGCGCAGATACTGGGCACCACAAACGTGACATTCAATCTTGTAACGGCCCAATGCGGAATTGGCAGCGCGACATACCCGGTCACGCCGCTGAGCCTCCCAACCGGATTTGCTGCGCGTGCGGTCAGCCCGACGTCTACTTCGGTGAGCGAACCCCCGTCATCGACGACTTCTTCGACCACGGCAGCTGAGACCACGGCAGCTGAGAACACTGCAGGGATGACGACCACCGCGTCTGTGCCGACACCGACAGCAACCCCGACATCGACAGCAACCCCGACATCGACAGCAACCCCGACAACGACGGCTACACCAACTACGAGCACACCGGCGCCGGCGGATCCAATCGGGACAGCGATCCACGGCCCCGCCGATTCGAGCATCTCCGCCTTCACCACGGATACCGGACTCTCCTGCGACGTTGCGCCTGATGCGGACTACACGAGCGAAGTTGCAGTCGAATGCTCGGACGGCACAACGGGTACGGTCCCCGGTTCTGTACTCGGCCCGAAGCCAACCGTACCGGGGGAGTACCTCAGGATCCCCCTGACGAGAGACCACGTCACCGAAGTCTTCACCCTGAAGTCAGCGACACTACGCTGATCAGTTCCGCACAGCGTTGGCCATGGCGGCCAACGAGAGGGCCTGCCGAGCGCGGTCGAGGACAACCGCACGAGAGATGTCGATGTGCGACACCAGTGCCTCGTGTGCTTGCGGAATCTTGCCGTCCAGAACCAGCTCGACGACGGCGATATGTTCCTCCACGGTGGCCTTCATACGGTCGGGAGTCAGGTAGTCGAACATCCGCACGGGGCGCAGCTTCGAGTTGACGGCCTGCAAGGCGTCGACCAACGCATGGTTTCCGGACGAGGCGAGGAGCGCGATGTGGAACTCCTCGTCGAGCGTCACGAAGCCGGCGTCCGGTACCGGCATCTGTTTGAGAAATGCGTACCACTTGTCGAGTTCGGAACCGAGCGCGTCTCGATCATGAGCGGGGGCCTCACCGTCGAGTACCCGCCGAAGCCCGTGCACTTCGAGGAGTATGCGCAGCTCGTAGAGGCCACCCAACTCGTCGAGGTGCGGTCGGTACGGAAAGAGTCCATGTTCGTCGCGCTCGACCAGCCCGTCGGATTCCAACTTCGCGAGCGCTTCGCGCACCGGTGTTCGCGAGACACCGTAGAGATGAGCCAACCGTTCTTCGCCGAGTCGTTCGGATGGCGCGATCTGACCCGACATCAGATCGTTCCGGATCGACCGATAGACCTGCTCGCGCAGCGGCGGGCGCACACTCATGTCAGATTGCCATCGCTCGACGAACCGCCTCGGTGGACGTGGTGCCGCCCT
>NZ_LVCT01000637.1:0-1499 GCF_001647205.1 Rhodococcus sp. EPR-134 | reverse complement strand
GACCACCCGAAGATTCTCGGCAGTTGTCAGTTGTCCGAACGACTGCTGACCCTGGGGTACGTAGGCAAGTCCGCGAGCGACGCGGGCGCTCGGCCGTAGACCGGTGATGTCCTCACCGTTCAGAAGTACCTTTCCCCGTGTAGGTTTGATCAGACCGACGGCGGCGCGCAGCAAGGTGGTTTTACCCGCACCGTTGTGACCCATGACTGCCGCAACTCCGTCGCTGGGAACCAGCAGGGATACGCCGTGGATCACTTCGGTGCGTCCGTAGCCGGCGCGGATGTCGACGAGCTCGAGCATGATTCAGTCCTCCGGGGTCGGTTCGGTGTCGGCGCCGAGATCGGTTCCGGCAGCGGCTGTGCCGAGGTAGACCTCTTGCACCTTGGGGTCGGCTTGGACCTCCGCCACAGTTCCTTCGGCAAGCACTTTCCCAGCGGCGAGCACTGTGACGGACGTGGCGAAGGATCGCATGAAGTCCATGTCGTGCTCGACTACGACGACGGTTCGCGCACCGCCGATGCGCCGCAGAAGGTGCCCGGTCTCCTCGCGCTCCTCGAGGCTCATGCCTGCGACGGGCTCGTCGAGCAGGAGCACGGAACAGTTCTGTACCAACAACATTCCGATTTCGAGCCACTGCTTCTGTCCGTGCGCCAGAATGCCTGCGGCGGTGTCCCTGAGGTGCTCCAACCCGGTTGTCTCCAGCGCCTCTTCGATCTCGGGAAGCACACCTTTGCGTTTTCTGAGCAGGTTCCACGGTGATCGGCCGGCTCCGGCCGCGATGTCGAGATTCTGCAGCACCGAGAGCTCTTCGAAGACGCTTGCCGTCTGGAAGGTTCGCCCGACGCCGAGGCGGGCGATCTTGTGAACCTTCTTGCCGAGCAGTTGCTCGCCGGACTTCGTGATGGAACCCGTCGCGGGAACGAGTCCGGTGATGGCGTCGACCAACGTTGTCTTTCCAGCCCCGTTCGGGCCGATGAGAAACCTCAGGTCGCCCTGCATGAGGGTCAAGTCGACGCCGTCGACGGCCTTGAAACCGTCGAAGCTGACCGAAAGATTTCGTACTTCGAGGTACTCGGACGACATTCCGGCGTTGCCACCCAGTGCCGGTGTGGGTTCGCTGGTGGCGGTTGTGTTGGTCATGACGACACCTCCACTGGTTCGGGTTGGGAGACCTTGACCGGCGGGTCGGCCGGGGTCTCACGCTTCTTGCGGTGGCGCATCAGGGCGAACAATCCGGCCACACCTGCCGGGAAGAACCCGACCACGACGATGAACATCAACCCTTGTGCGTAGATCCATCCCGAAGGGAGTTTCTCCGAGAATGTCGACTGCGCCCACGCGACGCCGATCGCACCGAGTACCGGACCGAGAAGCGTTGCGCGGCCGCCGATCGCGACCCCGATGAGGAAAGCGATGGACGGGACGATCCCGACGTCGGCGGGGGAGATGATGCCCACGATCGGAACGAACAGCGCGCCGGCGATACCGGCGAGGAACGC
>NZ_LVCT01000636.1:0-6227 GCF_001647205.1 Rhodococcus sp. EPR-134 | reverse complement strand
CCGTATCGGGAGTTCATCAGCTGGCGAATGAGAGCGACCGATGCGAGAAGAACTCCGGCAGCGATGAAGAACAACATCTGCTTGTTCGCCGGATCGTTGAGATTGAAACCGAAGAACGTACGAAAACGGTTGAGGCCGTTGCTGCCACCGATCGACTGCTGGCCGATCAAGAGGATTGCGAAAGCCGCGGCGAGTGCCTGCGAGAGGATCGCGAAGTACGCGCCCTTGACTCTCCGCTTGAACACACCGAGTCCGAGGAGAAAGGCAACAGCGGCCGGCAGGAAAAGGATGGCGAAGATCGCCACGAATGGCGAGGCGAACGGTTGCCAGTATCCCGGCAGTTCGGTCTTGCCGGCGATGGACATGAAGTCCGGGACCGCGTCACCCTTGAGTTCGGCATCGGCGATTTTGAGGTGCATCGCCATCACGTATGCGCCGATCCCGAAGAACACCCCCTGGCCGAGCGTGAGCATTCCGCCTCTGCCCCAAGCCAAACCGATACCGACAGCGACTATGGCGAAGCACAGGAATTTGGCCAACAGTGACAGCCTGAAGTCCGAGAGCACAGCCGGAGCGACGGCGAACAGCACGATGGCGGCGAGTGCAAAACCGCCCCACACCCGAATTCGGGAATTGTTCAGGATGCTCATACGAGGCTCCTCGTCTTGACTGCGAACAGGCCCTGCGGCCGAACTTGAAGGAAGACGACGATGATGACGAACACGATCACCTTCGCGATCGACGCTGTCGTCGAGTACTCGATGAACGAGTTCAAGATGCCGAGGGCGAAGGCTGCGATCACGGCTCCCTTCATCTGACCGAGACCGCCGACGACAACAACCAGGAAGGCGTCGATCAGATAGGACTGGCCGATGGTCGGGCTGGTGGAACCGATGAGCGTCAACGCGACACCCGCGACGCCGGCGAGCCCGGAACCGAGGAAGAAGGTCGTGATGTCCGTACGACGAGAGGAGATTCCGCTCGTCTCGGCCAGATCGCGATTTTGGACGACGGCCCGGATGCGTCTACCCATCGACGACTGCTTCAGTGCGACCGAAAGTGCGATCACTGCTGCGATCGCCAACACCAGAATGAAGATGCGGGTTTTCGGCACCACGGCGCCGAAAATATCGACCCCGCCCGAAAGCCAGCTCGGCGCCGAAACATTGACTGCCGGCGCGCCGAAGATGTCGCGCGCCAACTGCTGAAGGATCAATCCGACGCCGAATGTCACCAACAGGGTGTCGAGGGGTCGGTGGTACATCCGCGATACCAGGACCACTTCGAGCACAACACCCATCAGTCCGCCGACGACGAAACCGACGAGCAGAGAAATGATCAACGATCCCGTTGCATTCGAGATCACCTGCTGCACTACGTATGCGGTGTACGAGCCGGCCATGATGAACTCGCCGTGTGCCATGTTGATGACACCCATCTGCCCGAACGTGAGAGACAACCCCAACGCTGCCAACAGGAGAATCGATCCGATACTCAAACCCGTGAACAACTGCCCGATCACAACATCCATGACAGACGCTCCACCTCTCTACTCGTCGATTCCGTCAATTCCGCCTTTTGTCGATCAGCTACCGAGCCCCTCAGCCCAGGGGTAGTTCTTCAGGTACGGATCCGGCTCGATCGGCTGTCCCGAATCCCAGACCGTGTAGATCAGTCCGTCGGAACGGATTTCGCCGATCCGGGCAGTCTTGGTGATGTGGTGGTTGTCGCCGTCGATGGTGACGAGTCCTTCGGGCGCCTGGAAGGTCACACCGTCGGCGTTGTCCTGAATATCCTTGACCGCAAACGAGTTGGCCTTCTCGACGGTGTTCTTCCAGAGGTAGACGGAGGTGTATGCCGCTTCCATCGGATCGGACGTGGGCTTGTCCTGGCCGAACTTTGCCTTGTACGCCGCGACGAACTTCTTGTTCTCGGGGGAGTCGATGGTCTGGTAGTAGTTCCACGCCGTCAGCTGGCCTTCGACGTTCTGGACTCCGATACCACCGACCTCTTCCTCCGCAATGGAGACGGAGACGACGGGCATGTCGGCGGGCTTCAGGCCGACATTTGAGTATTCACGGAAGAACGCAACGTTGGAATCGCCGTTGAGTGTGTTGAACACGGCATCGGCGTCGGCTGTGCGGACCTTGTTCACGATGGTGGAGAAGTCGGTCGAACCCAGAGGCGTGTAATCCTCGCCCTTGATCTCGATGCCGTTCGCTGCCGCGTACGCCTTGATGATGCGGTTGGCGGTCTGAGGGAACACGTAGTCGCTGCCGACCAGATACAGCGACTTGACGCCCTTCTCCTTCAGGTAATCCAGAGCCGGGATGATCTGCTGGTTGGTCGTTGCGCCCGTATAGAAGATGTTCTTCGAATCTTCCAGTCCCTCGTACTGGACCGGGTAGTAGAGCAAAGAGTTGTTGTCCTCGAACACGGGCAGCATGGCCTTGCGGCTCGAGGAGGTCCAGCCACCGAAAACTGCTGCGACGCAATCGCTGCTGATCAGTTTCTCGGCCTTCTCGGCGAACACTGTCGGCTCCGACGCGCCGTCCTCTGCGACGATCTGGATCTTCTTACCCAGTACACCGCCGGAATCGTTGATCTCCTGCACCGCCAACGAGATGGAGTCGCGGACCGTCACTTCACTGATGGCCATGGTGCCCGAGAGTGAATTCAGGGAACCGACCTTGATCGTGTCCCCCGAGGTGTCGACGCACGACGTAGCCGTCGAATCTCCCGATGCGGTGTCTGTTGCCTTGCTTCCGCAGCCGGTGAGAACCAAGCCCAGCGCGGCGAGAGCGGCCGGCGCGGCAAGGGTGCGCTTCGAGAAGGTTCGCATGTACGGGCCTTTCGTGTCGATGGCTCTGGCAGACAATGGCTCTGACAGATCTGTATCCGGAGTGCGTATACAACGCTGTATTCGTCGAGTGCACAGAGTAGGTGGAAGTTGTTGCGGTGGAATGACTGTCGGTGACAAGTGTGTGTCCGGTGTTTCGATTGGGTGTCCAGGACCTCACACCGCAGGTCAGCGAGGGTGCGGTGTTAGCATCGACGAGAAATTGATCAAGCACTCGCTTGACGATCGGAACGTCGGAAGGATCTTCTCGTGCGCTCGACCCGACGGGACGAAATACTCGCTCATGCGGCCAAGCTGTTCAGTGAGCGGGGGATCGCCGCGACGACGGTGCGAGACATCGCCGACGAAGTCGGGATCCTCTCCGGCAGCCTCTATCACTACTTCGACTCCAAGGATGCGATAGCCAACGAGATCGTCGTCCGGTTCCTCGAAGATCTCAACGTCCGGTACGAGGACTCGATCGAACCGGAAGGTTCGGCTCGAAATCGCCTGGCCACGATGGTGTCGGTCTCTTTTGCCTCGGCGGTGGATCACCCGTATGCCACGGAGGTCTATCAGGGAGAAGCCATACTTTCGTCGCAACCGGCGGACGCGCCCATCACCATCCTGGTTCAGAAGGCACACAGCTACTGGCGATCGGCTATCGCTCGCGGAATTGCCGACGCGGAGTTTCGGGAAGACATCGATCCCGAACAGTTTCACCGTCTCCTGCGTGAATCCGTCTGGTCCACCGTCGCGCAGTATCGCCCGCAGCTTTCCGAATTGGCCGAAGATCTGCAGCGCAATCTGATTTCGGTTTTCCTGGACGGCTTTGCCGCACGTTCCGTCGACGGCGAGCCGGTGGCACGCATTGCGCGGCGCACGGCGAAGAAGGAAGCGCAGACCGAATCTCCCGACTCGGACCTTGCCGAACTCCGCTCTGATGTCGACGAATTGAAGTCCGTCATTCGCGAACTCAGCTCGTCGATCCGGCAGCTGCAGAAGCCGTAACACCGCAGTTCCTGCGCGTGTAGTTCGGATTTTGACTATCAGTGTGACCCAGTGCATACTTCTGTCCACACTCGTAAATCAAGCGCTTGTTTGATTTACCAAGCACAGTTTGGACGGGAGTTCGATGTGAGACTCGGAAAGGCGATCGCCGTCTGCGCGGCAGTGGTCCTCGGGGCGAGCGCGTGCGCATCTGCCGGTGTCATTCCCGAAGACACCATCGTCATCGGTTTGGACGAGGACTCCACCGGGCCCGGTGCGTCGTACAGCACGATCGCCGGCAAGACGGTGCGGATGACCGTCGACCTGATCAACCAGGCGGGCGGAATCAACGGTAAGCAAGTCGAATTGGTTGTCGAGAACGACGAGAGCAGTCCCACCAAGACCCCGTCGATCATTCGGAAGTTGGTCGATCACGGGTCCAGTGCGGTCATCCTCGCCACGGGCAGCGGGTCGGTGCTGCAGGCCAAGTCGATTCTCCAGCAGTCGAAGATTCCTGCGATAGCTCCGGTCGTTCTCAGCGACGCCTTTGCCTCGGCGCCCGACAACGACTTCTCGTTCATGATTCCGAACTCGTTGAAGCAGTACGCCCAGGTGTACTGCGGGGCTTTCGAGAAGATGGGGTACAAGTCCCTGGGAATTCTCGGTGACGCGAGTGCGTCCATCGACGGAATCATCAAGACCCTGCGGCCGGCGCTCGAGAAGTGCGCGAGAGTGACGGGCGTCGAAAAGGCGCCGGTCGATGCCGCGGACATCACCGCACAGGTCTCACGTCTCGCGGAAACCGAACCGGACGCGATTCTGGTCGCCAGTATCGGCGGGCACTTCGAAATCCTCGCGCACAACACCTTGTCGAAGGTCACCCCGCAGACGCAACGCTTCTCACTCGCTTCCATCGGAAACCAGCCCGCATCTTGGGCTTTGGCGGACCCGAAGGCGTTGAGCGGCATGGTGTACATGGGCTCGCTCAGTGAGAACAACCCGAGAACCGCCGAACTGCGTCGCAAGGTGCAGGCGGTGAAGGGGCCTGATTATCAACTGACCGCCTACGACGCACAGGCGTACGACGCCGTCATGATGTTGGCCGAGGCAAACGAAACTGCCGGCGACCCCCGAGATCGGACGGCCGTTCGTGATGCTCTTCAACAGGTTTCGGCACTTCCCGCCAGCTTCGGCCAGGACGGATTGACACTGTCGTTTTCTTCGCAGGATCACCTGGCTCCTGACAGCCTCTGCGGACTGGTGCTCGTCGAATTCGGTGAGGACAACAAGCCGGCCCATCCGTGGGATTCCTACCAACCCCCGTGCGGATAACCGAGGAGCCTTGACATGACAGACGCACAACTGTGGCTCGCAGCCATCGAGATCGGTGCATTCTTCTCACTGATAGCCCTCGGAATGTATCTCGTGGTGGTCGGCGCCGATTTCTTCAACTTTGCGATGGGCCCGTACGCGATGGCTGCGGCCATGGCGTCGAGTTGGGTCGCGATCAATTACGGGCTCGCTCTCTGGATTGCCATGCCGCTGGGGATCGCGGTAGCGGTGGCGCTGTCGATCCTGACGGAAAAGCTTGTGGTCAAACAGGTTCAGAAGCGTTCGGGTCGTGGGGAACTACCGGCGTTGGTGGCGGTGACCGCAGTACTGTTCGGGATCCAGCAGCTCGCCGGCACGGTCTTCGGCCGAACACCACTTCCCGGACAGAAGATCTTCGACTTCGATCCGATATCGGTGCTCGGTGCCACCGTCGACAGTTCGACCGTTGTACTCGTCGTCGGAACTGCCGTGATCTTCGTCGGTATCGGACTGTGGCTGAACCGGTCCACCTCGGGCCGTCTGCTTCGCGCCGTCGGCGACAATCCGGATGCCGCCCGCGTCCTGGGCTTGCCGGTGGATCGGGTACGCCTCATCGCGTTCACCCTCGCGGGTGTGATCGCCGCCGTCGCCGGACTTCTGTTCGCTCCCAAGGCCGGTGTTCAGTTCACGAGCGGTCTGTCCTGGACGCTGACGGCATTCATCGCACTCGTCATCGGTGGTACCGGCCGGAGTTGGGCTCCGCTGATCGGCGGAATGGTGTTGGGCGTCGTCCAGGTATTCGCCCCGTACTACTTCGGTGCGAGTGCTGCGCAAACCGCGATTCTGTTGATTGCCCTGGTGTTCTTCGCTTTCCGTCCGGAAGGCTTGCTCTCGAGGAAGGTTCGCGTCTGATGGCCTCGCTTTCTACCAGTCCGCTGACGTCAAATCCGCCCGCTACATCCGGCCGTTCCCGGACGAGGATGCTCGCCCTGTCACGAGAAGCGCTGATCACCGTGGTCGTGGTTGCTGCCGTGCTGCTGTGGATGGGGCCGAGTCTGTACCGGCAGGATCTGGTGTTCCTCGCTGC
>NZ_LVCT01000635.1:0-3549 GCF_001647205.1 Rhodococcus sp. EPR-134 | reverse complement strand
ATGCCGTTGCGCTGATCTCGGTTCGGACCGGGTTGTCGATGTGGTGGGGATGGATTCTCGGCGCCCTCGCCGCTGCAGCGGTTGCAGTACTCCTCAGCTTGGCAACGCAGAAACTCTCCGGCTTCTACCTTGCCGCGGTGACCTTGTTGTTCGGTATCGCTTTCGAGCACTGGTTGATCGACGGGCCGAGTTTCACCGGCGGATCGGCCGGGATCTCGGGCGTCGAGACTGTGACGATGTTCGGCTGGGAGCCACCGCGCTACGCATTGGTCGTGTTCGCGATCTTGTTCGTGTGTCTGATCGCGGTCGCTGTCGATCGACTCCGGAAATCGGTGTGGGGGCTGATGTTGCAAGCTGCCCGCGACAATCGTAATGTCGCACGGTCTTCCGGCGTCAATCCTGCGCACCTGACCGTTGTGGCGCTGGCGATCGGTGCCGCGATCGCGTCGACCGGCGGATCGCTGTTCACCGTGTCGGTGCAAGCTGTCACTCCTGAAACCTTCACTCTCAGTATTGTTTTCCTTGCGATCTTCATGCCGATCATCGGCGGTCGCAGTTCGGCGTGGGGTGCTCCGCTCGGTGCATTGATCGTGGTGATCGTGACGCTGAACATGCCCGGGTACCAGGGAAGTGGCGAACTCCTGCTTGCCGGAGCCGTCCTGGTGATCCTCATCGTCGCGCCTGGTGGGGTGATCGGGTGGAGTCAGAACGTTCTGGGTCGAATGAACCGTCTGTACAAGGAGCGTGGCAATCGATGACTCGGCTACTCGAAGTGAGCGGGCTCCACAAGTCCTACGGCGGCGTCCGCGCTGTCGACGATGTCTCGTTCAGCGTCGGACCGGGAGAGGTGATCGGACTGGTCGGCCCGAACGGGGCAGGCAAGACCACACTGGTGGACTGCATCTTCGGCACTCAGCAAGCAGACTCCGGAACCGTCGCGCTCACGGGTGCTCCCTTGACCGGGCCGTCGGAGCGCCGTGCACGGCAAGGGCTCTCGCGCACGTTTCAACATCCGCAGCTCGCGGCGGAACTCGACGCCGTCGACAACATCATCCCGGGACTGTACGGGCACAAGATCACCTCACCTCTGCACTCGCTGTGGTGGGCGATCAAAGGACCTTTCGAGAACTGGGACCGGACAGCACAGCGGGCCCGGGAGATTGCTGCGCGATACTCGGTCACCGACGTCGAGAGTGCTTGCGGGGATCTCAGTTTGGGGGCGCAGCGTCTGGTCGAGGTGGCGCGGGCGATGGCGACCGAACCCGAAGTCCTCCTGTTGGACGAACCGTTTGCCGGCGCGGATCACGACGGCATCGCTGCCATCTCCGGTGCCGTGCGATCGATTGCCGCGCAGGGCAAAGGAGTAGTCCTGGTTGATCACAACGTCGATCTCATCGCGGCGCTCGCAACCAAGATCGTGCTGCTCAATTTCGGATCAGTGGCGTTCTACGGACCACCGCAGGAGTGCTTGGCCAGCGACGCGATGCGAGAAGTCTATTTCGGTTCCGAATACGAGGAAGGCGCCTGACATGCTCGAACTCGACAGAGTCACAGTTCGATACGGATCCGCTGTCGCCGTCCGGGAAGTCTCCCTTGCCGCTCCCGCCGGTGAAGTGACAGCGATCGTCGGGCCGAACGGTGCAGGCAAGACCAGCTTGGCGGGATCCATCTACGGCTCGGTTCCCGCCACCGGGACAATGAAATTCGATGGTCGAGAGATCCAGAAATTATCGGCACTGGATCGTGTCCGCAGCGGATTTGCCTACGTTCCCCAAGGCAGGCAACTGTTCATGCGAATGTCCGTTCGCGAGAATCTACGCGTGGGCGCAGACCTGCTGGGATTGAAAGCCGAAGCCGTGGAAACAGCTTTCGAGAGGTTCCCGATCCTGCGTGAACGCTCGGAGAGTTATGCCGGGGTCCTCAGCGGTGGTGAGCAGCAGATGTTGGTTCTGGGGCGGGCCCTTCTGGAAACCCCGAAGGTGTTGCTACTCGACGAGATGATGACCGGACTGGCACCGAAAATCGTCGCGGAGCTGCGAGCATTGGTCGGGGGTCTGGCCGCCGAGGGTGTGACCGTCATCGTGACGGAACCGGCACTTACTGCACTGAAATCGGTTGTCGACCGCGGATATGTCATGCAGCGCGGCGAACTCGTCCGCGAATGCGATTCCGCAGCGACACTGGACAACGCGTACAAACAATCGATGGGCGTCCTCAGCGCCGACGGGAGATGATCGACGATCATGCTTGAAACGAAGACACTCGACTTCACCGTCGGTGAATTCGCCACGAATCCGGACCGCTTCGCCGGCGTCAGCATCAGCGAAATGGTCAGGCATTGGTCTGAGACCATCCCGGACGAAACCGCCTTTGTCACTCCGGAATCGAGGGTGTCGTGGAAGCAGTACGACGCGGCTGCCGATGCGATCGCGTCGGCGCTGGATCTAGCTGGTGAGGGATACGGACATGTAGCCGTGTTGCTCCCCGACACCGCTGTATTCCATGCGGCTCTCTGCGCAGCATTTCGTACCGGCCGCGTCGCCGTCGGAATCGGTTCGCGCTCGGGCATTCGCGAGATCTCTCATCTGATCGCCCGCTCGGAAGCCTCCGTACTCGTCACCACTCGCACGCTGCGCGGCGTCGATACCGCCGAACTCGTGGCGAGTCTGCGGGCAGAGCATCCCGGACTGGACGTCGTCTTCGCCGACGAACGCGCCGACGTGAGTTTCGAACGCGTGAGCGCAAACGGCGAACTCACCTCGTTGCCGGTCGAGCCAAAGCAGTTCCCCGCAACCAGTCCGTGTTTTGTCACGTCAGCCGTTTCGATGCTGAACTCGACCTCCGGCACAACGGGCCTACCCAAACTGGTCACACAAACCGAGGATCGTTGGGTTGGTTTCTCCGAGATTGCCGCCGAGGCGGCGGCGATCGGTTCGGATGAGGTGTTCCTCGGCGCGGTTCCAGCACCTTTCGGATTCGGCCTCTGGACTTCGCATTTCCTGCCGGCACTACTCGGTGCTCGCAATGTCGTCATGGAACGCTTCGACGTTTCGGTGATGATCGAGTTGATCGAGCGCGAACGGGTGACTGCTTTGAATTGTGTGAGTACACAATTCAAGATGCTGTTGCGTTCGGAGGCCGCGGAATCGGCCGATCTCTCGTCACTTCGTTTCATGTTCACCGGTGGTGAAGCCGTGCCCTATTCGGAGGCGCTGGCATTCGAACAACGTACCGGAGCGGCTGTCCTGCAGTTCTACGGATCGAACGAAACCGGCGCCGTCTCGGTGACGACGGTTTCGGACGATTCCGACACCCGACTGAAGACGTGCGGCCACGTCATCGATCGCATGCAAGTTCGTGTATTCGACGATGCGGCAAAGGAAATGACCGGCTCCGTCCGCCGCGGTCAGCCTGGGGTGAACGGACCGCTGATGTGTCAGGGCTATTGGGGGGACACCGATGCGAACGACGAGTTGTACACCGATGACGGTTGGATGCTTCTCGGCGACATCGTCGAGATCGACGAGACAGGACGGGTGCGTGTGGTCG
>NZ_LVCT01000634.1:0-20393 GCF_001647205.1 Rhodococcus sp. EPR-134 | reverse complement strand
TCCGATCGATGCCGAAATGTCGCCGTTGCGGGCTTTGACGGTGAACTCATGACCGAAGATCAGGCACCGATCCTCGATTTCTGGGGTCCACTGCGCAAGACCACACAATCGCGTATCGGGCTGGGGCGTGCCGGAGATTCGTTGCCCACCAAGCGGGTTCTCGAATTCAAGGCAGCTCACGCCGCAGCCCGCGACGCGGTCCACGAGCCACTCGACTCCGAGACGCTTGCCAGTCGGGTCGAAGGGGTGGGCATCGGGGCGCCGGTGGTGGTCGCGAGCAGCGTCTCCACCCGCAGTGAGTATCTCCGGAGACCCGACCTGGGGCGCCAACCGGCTGACCTGGGTGCGATCGCGAGTTCCGACAAGGAAATCGGGTTCATCCTCGCCGACGGACTCTCGCCGCGAGCACTGATGGACCACGGCGAGCAATTACTGTCTGCGTTGGTCACGGTGTTGGGGGAGCGGTACTCGATCGCGCCGCCCGTGATCGCCACGAATGCCCGTGTGGCACTGGGTGATCACATCGCTGCCGCGATGGGAGTGCAGACGGCGATCGTCCTGATCGGCGAACGTCCAGGGCTCTCCGTTGCGGACAGTGTCGGGATCTATCTGACTCACCTTCCCCGCGTCGGTCGTACCGACGCGGATCGAAACTGCATTTCCAATGTCCACCCACCCGAGGGACTCGGATACGAGCAGGCTGCTCGTGTCGTCCTGGGATTGGTGACGGGAGCGCGCCAGTTGGGCCGCTCCGGCGTCGACCTCAAGGACACCTCTCGCGCCGACGCCGTTGCGTCGGGAGAAGTGCTGACGCTCGATTAATTGACAACTGCACGGCATACCCGGGTCGATCGACACTCGGGTATGACGTCGTACCCGAATCACGACGAAAACGAGGGAATCGATGTTCCGTTCGCTGCATGCCCGCGCCCTGTGTGCGTTGGCGGTAGGTAGTGTCCTGTTGAGTGCAACTGCATGTAGTTCGGCCGAGAGCGCCCCGAAAGAAGATGTGGCGCAGAGTGGTTCATCCTGTGCTGCGTTGGATCCCAGTCTGGCGTGGTACGGCGACAACCGTGTGAGGTTGGATGCCATGATGACGGAGTTCGGAACGTGTGGAGCTGCAGGTGATGTCGATGACGGAGCTCCGTTGGCGCTCTTCGACTGGGACAACACAGTTGTCAAGAACGACATCGGAAGCGCCACTGCATTCTGGATGATCAAGAACAACAAGGTGTTACAGCCTGCCGGAGGGGACTGGGCAACCACCAGCCGCTTCATGACGCCAGCCGGCGCTGCCGCACTTTCCGCCGCGTGCGGCTCCGAGACCGCGCCGGGGCAACCGTTGGCAACCAGCACCGACTTGGACTGCGCGGACGAGATCGTTGCGGTACTCGAAGAGAAGACTCGCGACGGGCAGGCCGCATTCGACGGTTACGATCACCGCCGGACCAAAGCCGCATACGCGTGGGCCGTGCAGTTGATGGCAGGGCACACCCAGGACGAGATCACCGAGTACGCTCGCGCAGCGCGTGCCGAGAATCTCGCTGCTGCAGAAGGATCCGATCAGACCGTCGGTACGACGGAAGTCGACGGCTCGGTGCGGTACTACGCGCAAATCGAAGATTTGGTGAAATCCCTCGGCGCTCATGGATTCGACGTGCGGATCATTTCCGCGTCGGCCGAACCGGTCGTTCGAGTCTGGGCGGAACAGCTGGGATTGGACGCCGATCATGTGATGGGAGTTCGGCCCATCGTCGAGGGCGGGGTTCTCACCGGGCGCCTGCGTGGGTGTGGTGGCGTTGCGGACGGCGACGACTCGGTCATTCCGTACATCGACGGCAAGCGGTGCCAGGTCAACGAGGTTGTCTACGGGGTTCAAGGGCCTACGGCGTTCGAGCAGTTGGCCGCCGATCGACGTCAGGTATTTGCTGCCGGTGATTCTGTCACCGACGTGACGTTCCTCGGAGATGCGACCGGTGCGCGCCTGGTGATCAACCGCAACAATCCCGAACTGATGTGCAATGCCTACGACAACAGTGACGGGAAATGGCTGGTCAACCCCATGTTCATCGAACCGAAAGCACAGGCGGATGCTCCCTATCGCTGCTCGACCGATGCTTACACCGACGCGGCCGGGGAGAAAGGCGCCGTGACTCGTGCGGACGGCAGCGTGATCCCCGATCAGGTCGATTCCGTCGCCTGAAACGATATCGGGCGCTCAGAAGTAGAAGGTGCGATTCCTGGCGGCGCATTTGAGCTTGCCCACCTGTAGACCGGCAAAGGCGATCCATCGACCCCGCGGCATTCCGCTGAGCCTTTGTGGAATCAACGGATTCAGCAAGATTAGGCCGGCAAGCGTCGTGAGCGAAGATTTCATCGTCGGTCGTTGGACCCCGTAGTCCCGAAATGCAAGAAATAGCTCGACTTCAGCCATGCCGTACGACACGGTCTGGTGCCATGTTCCTCTAAGGGTTGATCTAAGCCGGTAGGCGACGGTTGCCTTAGGTGCGTGGGCGAAGGACAGCCCTGAGATCTGGGCTCGCCACGAAAATTCGACATCCTCGCCCGCTGTCATCGATTCGTCAAAGCCGCCAATAGAATCGAAGGCGCGCTTCCAGATTCCAATGTTGCACCCCATCGCAGAAGGGAGAAAGCGGCCGAGAACCAACCCGTCGGTCGAGGCAAGTGGCCGCCATGAATGCACTTCCGACGAATTGATCGATTCTGATTCCACGCCGCCGGCGATCAGGTCGGCGAATTCGGCCGAAAGAAGCAGTTGGGTCAGCCAGGAACTGTGAACACGGTCGTCTCCGTCGCAAAATGCAAGAAATTGCCCACGCGCATATGCCGACCCATTGTTCCTGGCAAAGCTGATGCCAGCTCTCTGAGAAGAATCTATATATCGAAGGTTGAGCTCAGCCGTGAGCGGGTGATTTGCAATGTGCTGTTCGAGACCGTCTGTCGATCCATTGTCACTCACGATGACCTCGAAAACTCCGCCGAAGTTCTGCTCGCTCAAGGCAACCAACTGGACGTCGATGTATTTCATGACGTTCAGGCAGGGGATTATTACAGACACCATTGGAGCTATCACACTGCAAACATACCGGATCGTCCGAATTGTCATTCGGGGAGCCCATCGTAAGTTACTCGACACACGGCTAAGCGTGTGTGATCTGATTCTGTCGAGCCCTTTGTCGGGCTGCGGAAACCCACGGGTGTCCGCTGTGATGCTGGAGCCGCAGAGGCGGCACGTGAGTAGGAGAAATCGATGGCCTTCGCTGGCAATGTGGACGAGTTGGCACTGCTCCAAGCAGTACGTCTCAAGGAGCGGGTCGGAGCGGTCGTCCTGGCCGAGCACCTGGGCGTCAGCTCGGCTTCCGGTCAAGCTGCGTACGACGCACTTGTCGCGCAGGGCAAAGCGGTCGAAGCGGAAAACGCCATCAGCCTGACCGAGAAAGGTTTGGCAGAACTCGAAGATCAGTTGGACGCCGAGCGCGTCTCGATCGACGAGGACTCCATCGCTGAGGTGTACGAGGCGTTCCTTCCCTTGGACGAGGAGTTCGCCGCGCTCATCGACGACGCAGATTCGGATTCCCTTGCAGAGTTGGATCGCCGGGCTGCAAACCTGTTCGACGATCTGTCGGCATTCGTTCCGCGGTTGTCTCGTTACCAGGATCTCTTCTCGGATGCTCTCGCGAAAGTGCAAGCCGGGGAGTCCAAGTGGATTTCCGAACCGATCATCGACTCCTACGCCACGGTGTGGGGCGAGATCCGTCAGGAACTGTTCGGGGCTGCCGGTAAGGCTTGATCCGTAGCGTTGCACCGTGACGCCGTTTCTCGAGGGCCGTCCGATTCGTGAGAACGAATCGGACGGCCTGCGGCATGTCGAGGGTCGTGAAACTCGTTACCATTGCATACAAGTGGTGACCGAGATCACTCCTACCCCCTTTCGGGGGTAGTGCGGGGGTGAGCCACATCACTACCTTTCCTCCTATCGACGGTGATGCCCACAGGGCGACACCACGGGACCACGGAGGAATCGAGTGACCACAGTCTCTCCCACAGGCGGCACCAGTGCCGCCGGCGCCGGGGGTGCGAGTGCCGCAGGTGCGACGCAGCCCCCGCAGAACACCACCAGTGTGCGGCGCGTCGCAATCGCGAGTTGTATCGGCACGACTATCGAGTTCTACGACTTCTTCATCTACGGAACCGCTGCGGCACTTGTCTTTCCGACGGTGTTCTTCCCCGCGCTCGGTGCCACTGCGGGAACTGTCGCATCGTTTGCGACTTTCGCAGTCGCATTCATCGCCCGGCCCGTCGGCGCAATGTTGTTCGGACACTTCGGTGATCGCATCGGTCGCAAGAAGACGCTGATCTCGACGCTCCTGCTCATGGGTATCTCGACGCTCCTGATCGGCTTGCTGCCGGGTGCTGCAACCATCGGTGTCGCGGCCCCGATCATCTTGGTGCTCTTGCGATTCGGCCAAGGTTTCGCGGTCGGTGGTGAGTGGGCAGGCGCAACCTTGCTCACGGCGGAATACGCTCCACCGGGCAAACGTGGTCTGTATGCGATGTTCCCGCAGCTCGGCCCTGCAATCGCCTTCGTTCTCTCGAGCAGTACCTTCCTCATCACCGGCGCAGTTCTCGGCGACACCAACCAGGCTTTCCTCGATTATGGCTGGCGTATCCCGTTCCTGTTCTCCATCGTGTTGGTCGGCATCGGCCTCTACATGCGGCTCGCTATCGAGGAGACTCCCGTCTTCAAGGCGGAGCAGGCAGAGCGCGTCGCGGAGCAGAAGAACGAAGCACCTCGCACCCTCCCGTTCCTGGATGCTTGGCGGTTCCAGACCAAGGAGATCCTGCTCTCGGCAGGCGCCCTGGCTTGCCTGTTCGCGTTCTTCTACATGGGCACGGCTTTCCTGACGAGCTACGGAACAAAGACCCTCGGCTTCTCCCGTCCGTTCGTCCTGTCTGTCGGTATCGCTTCCGCGGTTGTCTTCGGTGCGGCGATCGTCGTTTCCGCTCTGTACTCGGACCGCATCGGGCGCCGCAAGGTCATCATGATCTCGTGTGGTCTGGCCGTCGTCTGGGCGCTGGTGCTGTTCCCGCTCCTCGACACGGGATCGCCGATCGCGTTCATCATCGGGATGTTCGGCACGCTCATGATCTTCGGAATCGCCTACGGCCCCTGCGGTGCGCTGCTTCCGGAAATGTTCCAGACCCGCTACCGCTACACCGGTGCCGGCCTCGGCTACAACCTCGCCGGAGTGCTCGGTGGGGCAGTGCCGCCGCTGATCGCCGCACCGCTGGCCTCGGCCTACGGGAGCATGGCCATCGGAGTCATGCTGGCGATCCTGGGCGTGTTGAGCCTGATCTGCACCTGGGCACTCGTCGAGACCAAGGACCACGCGCTGTAACCACTGTGCGCCTTTATTAACCGCCGGCGGTTAATAAAGGCGCACAGCAGGCGGGTGGGGTGTCCGGACTCTGAACAGTTACGGCCACCCCGCACCGGGAAGTATGTCGTGCATCACACCGAATCGAGTAAATTCGTAGATGAGAGGGTCCGCTGCGGCGGCCCCTCTCATAGGTGCCTGAACAGGTAACCGGAGAGGACAGAACACATGAGTACGCCGCTGCCCAGCTATACGTCCGGAGTATGGGACGGTCCGATGCTGGGCGACACCATCGGAGACAACCTCGATCGCACGGTTGCCGCACACGGCGACCGCGATGCGTTGATCGACCACGCCAGCGGTCGACGATGGACGTACCGGGAGTTCGCCGAGCAGGTGAACGGGCTCGCTGCCGGACTACTTTCCCGTGGTGTGGGGAAGGGCGATCGGGTAGGAATCTGGGCTCCCAACTGTCCGGAATGGACGTTCACGCAATACGCGACGGCAAAGGTCGGCGCGATCCTGGTCAACATCAATCCGGCGTACCGCTCGCACGAGTTGCAGTACGTACTCGAGCAGGCCGGGATCTCGACGCTGGTGTCTGCGGCCAGCTTCAAGACCTCGGACTACGCGTCGATGATCGAGACGGTGCGGCCGCAGTGCCCGGATCTGACGTCGGTGCTCCTGCTCGGTTCACCCGAGTGGGACGCGGTGCTTGCAGACGGCTTGGCGGCGCAGGCAAGCGATCCGGCTCCGCTCGCCGCAGCCCAGGCCGCGTTGTCGGCCGACGACGCGATCAACATCCAATACACCTCGGGTACTACCGGTTTCCCGAAGGGCGCGACGCTCAGTCACCACAACATCCTCAACAACGGCTATTTCGTCGGCGAGTTGTGCCACTACAGCGAGGTCGATCGGGTGTGCATCCCGGTGCCGTTCTACCACTGCTTCGGCATGGTGATGGGCAACATTGCGTGCACCAGTCATGGTGCTGCCATGGTCATTCCGGGTCCGGCCTTCGATCCGCGTGCTTCGCTCGAAGCCGTTCAGGCCGAAAAGTGCACGTCCCTCTACGGCGTTCCGACGATGTTCATCGCGGAGTTGGCGTTGCCGGACTTCGACAGCTTCGATCTGTCGTCCCTTCGCACCGGCATCATGGCGGGCTCGCCCTGCCCGGTCGAGGTGATGAAGCAGGTCATCGATCGCATGGGCATGTCGGAGGTGTCGATCTGCTACGGCATGACGGAGACCTCGCCGGTGTCGTTGCAGACCCGCTCGGACGATTCGATCGAGCAGCGCACCGAAACGGTCGGACGGGTAGGGCCGCATCTCGAGATCAAGATCGTCGATCCGGCAACCGGATTGACGGTGCCCCGTGGCGAGCCGGGTGAACTGTGCACGCGTGGTTACTCGGTCATGCTCGGATACTGGGAGAACCCGGAGAAGACCGCCGAGGCGATCGACGCTGCCCGGTGGATGCACACCGGAGACATCGGAGTCATGGACGAGGCCGGATACGTCGCCATCACGGGACGCATCAAGGACATGGTCATCCGCGGTGGCGAGAACGTCTATCCGCGTGAGATCGAGGAGTTCCTCTACACCCATCCCGACATTCTCGATGCGCAGGTCATCGGCGTACCCGACGCAAAGTACGGCGAGGAATTGATGGTGTGGGTCCAGATGCGCGAAGGTGCAGACGATCTCGACGCCGATTCGGTCCGCGCGTTCTGCACCGGCAAGCTCGCGCACTACAAGATTCCGCGGTACGTCCATGTCGTCGACGAGTTCCCGATGACAGTCACGGGCAAGGTCCGCAAGATCGCGATGCGAGAACAGGCGATCGAATTGATCGGTCAGGCCTGAGAGTATGTCCGCGAACCCAGGGGAGCGTGAGCCGGTACGCCCCGAGATCGCGCTCTCCTGGAAGCGTTCTCGACTCAGTGGCCTCGACCCGTCGTCGGCCATCGCCGTGGACACCGAGGAGCAGGACGGTGAGTCTCGTTTGCTCCGGGCCGCCGCACCCGTGCTCGACGAAGTTTCGCAACAGATCGCGGGCACCGGTTTCTGCGTGCTGCTTGCCGATCGCGAATGCCGCGTGGTCGCTTCGGTGTACTCCGACAGTCGCGTCGAGCGAACGATCGAGCGGTTGGGTGTCGTCAACGGCTCACGCTTCGGTGAAGAGCACGCCGGCACCAACGCGCTTGGTACACCCCTCGAGGTCGGACGAAGCGTGGTGATCCACGGTGACGAGCATTTCCTCGACAGCCTCAAGGGTTTGAGCTGCTACGGACAGCCGATCCTGCATCCCGTCACACGTCGTGTCGAAGGCATTCTCGACATGACCGGCGTTGTCTCGCAGGCCAACCCACTGTTCGCGCCCTTCCTTGCGCGTGCTGCAGCGGACATCGAGAAACGGCTGCTCGAAGGCTCGAAAGCATCGGAGCAGCGGCTGGTCGACGCATTCCAGCGAGTTTCACATCAGCGCCACATTGCCGTCGCGGCCATCGGCGACGACATCCTGCTGAGCAACCGAACCGCTTTGGATCTGCTCGACACCGCAGACCATGTATCGCTCCGTTCCTTGATTGCCGACCTGAATCCGGACCAATCACGATTGGTGACAGTCGAATTGGCGTCCGGCGCTCTGGCGCGAGTTCAAGCCGACCGGATTTCCGGGGCTGACGGTGGTGCGCTCTTCCTGGTCGAACCACTCCAACGGGAACGGGCACCGATCCGCAGAACGCACGAGCGGGCACCGTCTCCGGGCGAACGACTGCGGCGCGACCTGATGCGGGCGCGGGCAACCTCTGCCGCCGTGGCGATCTCTGGTGAAGCGGGATCCGGCCGAACCTCGGCAGCATCGGACGTCGTCGGCAGTGTCGATGCGAGTTGGCTCGATGCCACGCGAATCGCGTTCGACGGCCGTGAGCAATGGGTCACCGATCTCGTGCGAGTAGCCCGTAAGCGTTCGGGCGTGGTCGTGATCGAACAGGTACAACTCCTTCCTGACTCGGTGTTGCCGCTGGTCGCAGACCTGATCGACGCCAGCGCTGAGGGGCCGAAAATCGTACTGACCAGCGGAGCGGCAGTTGATCTTCCACCGACCATCGCCGCGCTGCTCTCACGATGCGCCTCCCGGGTTGTCATCACCCCACTGCGCGAGCGACAGGCTGAGATCGCCGAGTTGGCACAAGTCATGTTGGAGGGGATCTCACCAGAACTGAGATTGACCGCCAGCGCTGCCGAAGCACTCGCGGCGGCCAACTGGCCGGGCAACCTGGCCGAATTGCGCGTCGTGTTGAATCGCGCCTCGGATGAACGCTCGAGCAATCGCATCGACGTCGCTGATCTGCCCGAGGACTATCGCACCACGACCAAGGTGTCGCGGTTGGCAGGGCGGGAGAAAGCCGAGCGCCAGGCGATCATCGGAGCGTTGAAAGACTGCGGCGGCAACAAGGTTCACGCGTCGGCGCAACTCGGAATCAGCCGAAGCACTCTCTACACACGGATGCGGGCGCTCGACATCACTGTGTAGTTTGCTGTCCGACTTCAGTTGTACAAAGTTCGGACAGTTAGCACCCCTGGAAGCGCGGAAGTATGGCGTGCATCACATTCGCACCTCACTACTTCAGGGGAGTTTCCGATGACGGCAGTAGCCGAACACACCATCAGTTCAGCGGTACAGGGTTTCCTGAACGGACCGAAGAAGCTCTACATCGGCGGCGAATTCGTCGACGCCGCTTCGGGTCAGACCTTCGCGACGTACAACCCGGCTGACGGACAGAAGCTCGCAGACGTGGCACACGGTCAGGCTGAAGACATCGACCGCGCGGTACGTGCCGCTCGAACGGCTTTCGAGGACGGCCCCTGGTCACGTATGAAGGCAAACGAGCGCGAGCGGATGATCTGGCGCGTCGGCGACATTCTCAGTGCTCGTGCCGAGGAATTCGGTCAGCTCGAAGCTCTCGACAACGGCAAGTCCGTTGCCATCGCCACCGCCGTCGACGTAGCTTGGGCCGCAGACGTTTTCCGCTACTACGCGGGTTGGGCCACCAAGATCGAAGGCAGCACCGTCAACGTGTCGATGCCCTTCTCTCCGGGCGGCGAGTTCCACGCCTACACCCTGCGTGAGGCGATCGGCGTCTGTGGACTGATCGTGCCGTGGAACTTCCCGCTGCTGATGTCGTCGTGGAAGCTCGCCCCCGCGCTCGCCGCCGGCAACACGGTGATCCTCAAGCCCGCTGAGCAGACCCCGCTCACCGCACTGCTTCTCGCGGAGGTCTTCGAAGAAGCAGGCTTCCCGCCCGGTGTCGTCAACATCGTTCCCGGCTTCGGCGATGCAGGTGCTGCTCTGTCCGGCCACGACGACGTGGACAAGGTTGCGTTCACCGGTTCCACCGAGGTGGGTAAGAAGATCGTCGACGCCGCCAAGGGCAATCTGAAGAAGGTTACGCTCGAGCTCGGTGGCAAGAGCCCCAATATCGTGTTCGCCGACGCCGATTTCGATTCCGCGGTGGAGGGTTCGCTCAACGCGTGGCTGTTCAACCACGGACAGTGCTGCGTTGCGGGTACTCGTCTGTACGTCGAGGACACCATCTTCGAGAAGTTCACCGAGGCCGTCGCGCACGCAGCGAGCCAGGTCAAGATCGGGCCCGGCCTCGATCCCACCACCCAGCTCGGACCGCTGGTCTCGCAGGAGCAGTTCGACAAGGTGACCGGCTACCTGCGTGAGGGAATCGCCGACGGCGCACGTGCACTGACGGGCGGCAACCGCTGGGGCGATCAGGGCTACTTCGTCGAGCCGACCGTCTTCGTTGACGTCAAGCCCGAATTCTCCATCGTTCAGGAGGAGATCTTCGGACCCGTCGTGGCGGCGCTGCCGTTCAACGCGGACGACGGACCGATCACTGCCGCAAACGATTCCATCTACGGCTTGGCCGCCGGCATCTGGACCCGGGACATTTCCAAGGCTCACCGCACGGCGAAGCGCTTGAAGGCCGGTTCGGTGTGGATCAACCAGTACAACGGCTTCGACACTGCAATGCCCTTCGGTGGATACAAGCAGTCCGGCTGGGGCCGCGAGCTCGGCGCTTCGGCTATCGATCTCTACACCCAGACCAAGGCCGTCAACATCGCTCTCTGACCGACCCCATCGCTCATTCTCTCGTCCGACAATCAAGGAGATCACCAGTGAAGACCAAAGCTGCTGTACTGCTCGAGCCCGGAAAGCCCTTCGAGATCATGGAACTCGACCTCGACGGCCCGGGTGTGGGTGAGGTACTGATCAAGTACACCGCTGCCGGACTGTGCCATTCGGATCTGCACCTGACCGACGGTGATCTCCCGCCGCGTTACCCGATCGTCGGCGGACACGAAGGCTCGGGCATCATCGAAGAGGTCGGCCCAGGCGTCACGAAGGTCAAGCCGGGCGACCATGTCGTGTGTAGCTTCATCCCCAACTGCGGCACCTGTCGCTATTGCTCGACCGGTCGCCAGAACCTCTGCGACATGGGTGCCACCATCCTCGAAGGCTCGATGCCCGACGGTTCCTTCCGTTTCCACGGCAACGGAATGGATTTCGGCGGAATGTGCATGTTGGGAACGTTCTCCGAGCGCGCCACCATTTCTCAGCACTCGGTAGTCAAGATCGACGACTGGCTTCCATTGGAGACGGCAGTGGTCGTTGGCTGCGGCGTGCCGTCGGGTTGGGGAACGGCCGTCAACGCAGGCAACCTCCGCGCCGGTGACACCGCGGTGATCTACGGCATCGGTGGCCTCGGCATCAATGCCGTTCAGGGTGCGGTTTCGGCAGGCTGCAAGTACGTCGTTGTGGTCGATCCGGTTGCTCTCAAGCGTGAGACCGCACTGAAGTTCGGTGCCACCCATGCCTTTGCAGACGCCGAGAGCGCCGCTGCCAAGGTCAACGAGCTGACGTGGGGACAGGGTGCCGACGCTGCGCTCATCCTTGTCGGCACCGTCGACGAGGACGTGGTCAGTGCAGCGACGGCAGTGATCGGCAAGGGTGGCACCGTGGTGATCACGGGACTCGCCGACCCCGCCAAGCTGACCGTTCACGTGTCGGGTACCGACCTGACGCTGAATCAGAAGACGATCAAGGGCACGCTCTTCGGGTCCATGAATCCGCAGTACGACATCGTGCGACTGCTGCGTCTCTACGATGCCGGTCAGCTCAAGCTCGACGAACTGATCACCAACACCTACAGCCTCGAAGACGTCAACAAGGGCTACCAGGATCTACGTGACGGCAAGAACATCCGTGGCGTGATCATTCACGACAAGTAGGACAACTGCTGTGCGCCTTTATTAACCGCGGGCGGTTAATAAAGGCGCACAGCACTATTTCTTGGCTTTCGACAAAATCTGCATCAACTGAAGTAGCGCCGAGAACTTCGCGAACACCGAGCGCGAGACCACCGGACCGAAAGCCGCGGTGTCGGTTGCGTCGAAGGCGTCGAGCAGATCGCGGAAACTTTCGACCTGTTTGACCATCGCGTCGAGATCGACGTGCGTGACTGTGTCGGCGTCACGCAGAGCGAGCAGGTACTGCGGCGCCGTCACCAAGGCGACCGCCGGTATCTTCCGCTCGAACAACGGTTCACCCTCACCGAAATGAATGACCGGTCCTGGCGCCACGATTCGGCGATCGCCTGCCCCGATGTCGCGCCACAGCGGTGCAACGATGTCGTGTACTTCCCGACTCGTCGCGTAGAGCAGTTCCGGTTCCGGAGTGGTCTCCAACGAATAGCTGCCGGTCGAGGTGTTCTCGGTATCACCCAGTGCGCCGAGGTGTTCGATTGCGATCCCCGCTACTGCGCGCGCCTGACCGTCTTCGCCCTTCCACATCTCGGGGTGTGCTTCGAGCCAGGTGGACGTTGCCTGTCCGTGCTTGGACACCGCTGGAATGCGAAGGTGGCCGGTCGTCAGCACAAAAACGTACGACCGTCGATGCGGCTGCGCGACGGCGTGACGCGCCAAGGCCAACATTCCCAGATGCCCGTTCTCCTCGACGCCGTTGGTTCCGTCGCTGTGAGTGATGAGCAGAATCGTCTCTTCCGGTGATGTCCCCGGGGATACCGCCCACACCGTGTCGGTCCGGGTGTCCGGATGCAGAGTTGCATCCAGAACCAGAGTGGCCCGCTGGCCGAAACGAGCTGCAGCGACAACCTTCCTGCCCTCGTCGCCGGCCACCCAGACGGCGGGGATGTCGTGGTACGGCTGCGTGAACGGAAGATATTGTCCCAGCGCGTTGTCCGGAGCGATGTCACGCCACACCGCGATCACGCCGAGCACTCCGGCTTTGCGGGCCTTGTCGAGTTTCGGGCCAAGAAGAGTCGCGGAGAGAACCGGATTTCGAAGAGTCTCGTCGTTGGCGATCGGACCCCACTCGCTGACCAGTAGCTTGCGCGGAAGATCGATGTGCGGGACCTCGATCACTGCGATCGCGCCCCTGGCCAAGGACCACTTGGGGCGTCGCGCGCTGACGTGGACCAGGGGAGCGGAGATTCCCTGAGGGCCGGTCAATCCCGAGTAGGGGAATGCGGACGAAACCTTGATCGGCCCCGTGGGCAATTCGATGCGAAGTCCGTCAGACGTTGCCGGTAGATCCCAGCGTTCGAAAGTGTGTGAATCACGCCGGACGTCGAGGCCCAGTTCGGTCAGTTCGTTCGCGACTTCCTCCACCACCGCGTGGTGTGCAGGTGATCCCGTCAATCGTGGCCCCCGCGCGTCGAGTCGCTGTTGGCCTGCAAGGAGGAGATCGCGATCGACGGCCTGGCCGTGATTCATGGGATTGCCTTTCGTACTACGCGACGTCTGCTCTGGTGAGGCGCCTGCCCGTGTCGTGTCCACGGTACCGAGCGGTCTGAAAAGGAGACGGAGAGCGCGCCGGATATGCCGTTTTCGCAGATATACCAGGTGCCAACGAGCCGGTCGGTCCGTACCGTATGACCTTGGCACCGAAAGACTCCGTGTTCTTCGGACAGACCAGTCCACGGCGAGAGAGGCCTACGTTGGCTACGTATCTTTACAGGTTGGGGAAGTTCGCTTTCCGCCACAAGTATCTTGTGGTGGCCGCGTGGATTATCGTGATCGCGGTGGTGGGGGGCGCTATCAGCGCCACAAATCCGACGTTCTCCAAAGAATTCAACCTTCCGGGCACCGATTCACAGCGTGCGACCGAGTTGATGAACGAGAACTTTGCAGCTGCAGCGGAGCAGCAAACTCAGGCGTCGACCAGTATTCTCATCGCGGCAGACGACGGGCTTGCCGCGCACAGCGATCAGATCGATCAGTTGATCGCGCAGGCGAAGACGTTGCCGGACATCGTCGATCCCGAGAAGATCGTCAATCCGGTCACTCTCGCGGAGGCCAATCCAGCGGTGGCGTCGGCCGTTCTCGGCGACAACGGCAAGGTCGGGCTGATCCAGCTCAATCAGTCGATTCGCATCGAGGATCAGACGCAGGCCAACAAGACCGCGTTCCTCGACTTGATGGCAAAGTTCCGCACCGGCGGCTTGCAAGTCGAAGGAACCGGCTCGATGATGCAGGTGCAGGCCGCGGGCGGTCTGTCGGAGATGCTCGGCTTCGCGGTGGCGTTCATCGTGATGATCGTGGCGTTCGGTGCACTCATCGCGGCGTTCATCCCGTTGTTCACTGCAATTCTGGGAATTGCGCTGGCCACTCTGACTGTCACCCTCGGCTCGGGCTTCTTCGACATCAACGAAGGCGTCACGGGAATCGTCACGATGATCGGCATCGCAGTCTCGATCGACTACGCGTTGTTCATCGTGTCGCGCTACCGCAGTGAGCTCAACCTGGGCGGAACCAGGGAAGCCGCCGCCGGACGCGCAGTAGGTACTGCCGGTTCGTCTGTCGTATTCGCAGGCCTGACAGTGGTGGTTGCGCTGGCGGCCCTGGCGGTGGTCGGGGTTCCGATGATCACGCAGATGGGAATCTCGGCAGCGGTTGCCGTCATCATCGCTGTGCTCGGCGCAATCACATTGATCCCAGCGGTTCTGGGTATCTTCGGCCGATTCGCGTTCTCGCCTCGTATCCCCGGGCTGCGCCACGGTGACGAGCCCGAGACGATGGAATCCAACGGACATCGCTGGGCCAAGATAGTCACCAAGTACCCGTGGCCGATCGCGGGTGCTGCGCTGGTGCTTCTGGTGATCGCGGCTATTCCGATGACGAAGCTCGAACTCGGACTCTCGTTCACTCAGGACGAAGAGCGGCCGGCACTTGCCCTGCTGCAACGTGGGTTCGGTGAAGGCGTCAATGGCGAATTGTTCGTCGTGCTCGACGCGCCTGACGGCACCGACATCACCGCGATTGCCGAAGGCACTGTCGCGCACATCAAGGGCCTCGACAACGTCGCAACTCCGGATCAGTTGATGTGGGTCGGAAACGGACCGGACGCAGCAAACCCGATGGCGGGCGCCAACTCTGCGCTGATCGCGGTCACCCCGCAGATGTCACCGAGCGGCCCCGAAACCCACGAGCTGATGAATCAGATCCGGGATTACGGATCGACGGTGAAATCGGAAGGCGCAGAACTCGGTGTAGCGGGGCAAACCGCGATCGTTGCCGACATGTCGTCGAAGCTCAGTTCCGCGCTCATCCCGTATCTCATCGTGGTTGTGGGGCTGGCGTTCATCATCATGATGGTCGTCTTCCGCTCGATCCTGGTGCCGCTGACCGCAACTCTCGGATTCCTGTTTTCCGTCTGTGCGACCTTCGGCGCCACGGTGGCCATCTTCCAGGAGGGCGACTTCGGGCTGATCGAGCACACACAACCCATCATCTCGTTCCTGCCGATCTTCATGATCGGTGTGGTCTTCGGGTTGGCGATGGACTATCAAGTGTTCCTCGTGACGCGAATGCGCGAGGAATACGTGCACGGATTGTCGGCCAAGGACGCCATCATCTCCGGCTACACCCATGGTGCTCGCGTGGTCGCGTCGGCGGCCATCATCATGATCTCCGTGTTCGGCGCATTCATGCTGTCCTCGGAGACGACAAGCAAGATGATGGGCTTCGGCCTCGCGGCTGCAGTCTTCTTCGACGCCTTCATCATCCGCATGATCGTGATACCTGCGGTCATGTCGATTCTCGGTGATTCAGCGTGGAAGTTGCCGGCGTGGCTCGACAAGATCCTGCCGAACGTCGACATCGAGGGTGAAGCGATTCGACGGATTCCGATCGAGCAGGATCCGAATTCCGATCCAGACCCGAATCAGGTGCCTGTGAGGGTGTAAGCACTCAGGCAGTCAGGACGGGGCGCCGGTTGCACAGCAACTGGCACCCCGTCCTTCTGTGTTCATACGGCGCTCGTGCGATAGGAAACCATCCGGTTGGTAACAGAAATCGCTGTGATCGCGACAGGACATCCAGAGGCGACGCGCATCGGGAGCGGGCCGTGACGGTGACTGCGAGGGTACGTGTCGAAGGAGCAAACCGATTTGAAGCGGGCCGAGAAGTGGACCTTCGCGCTGACGGTCGTCTCCCTGATCGCCGGCGGGACAGTGGTTGCCGGGCTGGTGGATCGGTGGAGCAGTTCGCCGTCCGATGACATCTCGGTAGCTGCGACTTCGTCGATCAGCATAACGTCCACACCGGAAGAGATGGCGCCGGAGGACCTGCCTGAATTCTCGTACGTCACGCCGAGCGCGGTGTACCCGACCACGATTCCGGGTTGTGAAAGCGTCGAAGCGCCGGACGACGAACACGGAATCTCGATCTTCACATCGACAGGTGGCGACGACGCGTACGACGACCCACGTTTTCCGTGGTTTTCCGGCGCCAAAGCTGTATCGATGTCGGATGCGGTCGCCGATGCGATTCCGGACGGCGTCGAGATCAAGTTCGCCAGTCCGAGCCGATCACTCCAGTTCGGTCCGATCTCGGCACCGTCGACCTCGGACGAGTTGCCCGAGGGATGGACGATCGAGGATCTGGCGTCCACTGATGCGTCGGCGACAATACTTCGAGGCGAGGCCAGTGGTGGACTGTCGGTCTCGGTCAACAGCAGTAAGGCGCCGGTTCCTCCGTGCATTGCCGGTTCTCTCGTCGAACGTCGCTCACTCGCGGATGGTTCAGTTGTGGACGTGCAGGACTCGTGGAGTGAAATCAACGGACAACGCACTCTCTCTCGTTCGGCGTTCCTTTACGGCATCGATGGCACACGAGTTCACGCCTATCTCGATGACACTGCCGACCGAGTCGGCGCCGAGGTTCAGGCAAGCGGCGCGCTTCCACTGACCATCGACGAACTGGTGTCCTTGGTCAGCCTGCCGCAACTGCGAATCACGACGCCTGCTCCGCCGGGTACGGCACCGCTTTCGCCCGGGTGCCACGGGATCCCCCGAGACTCTGGCGACGTGGCCGAACTCGATCGCGCGACGATCGAACGTCTCAACGCGGTACTCGAAGTCAGATGGCGCGCTGTACCTCCGGGTTTTCCGATTCTTGATACCGGACCGGGCACTCTGACGGTGGCGGAGAATGACAAGTCCACTGCATGTCAGAGACTTCTCACCCGGACGGGAGACAGCGAGTCGACCCTCAACATGACAATTACCGGCGGACAACCACTCCCTACGGAGCCCAACAAATACGACCCTTCCTACGACGGGCACCCCTTGGAGGTCGTGACGCGACCGGATGGATCCGTGATCGAGCGAGACGAACGGAACTACGCGACCGTGCCCATGACAAATGACGGCTCGAAAGCAGAATCTACGCAGGAAACGAGCAGGGCTGTGGTCGTCACCCGCCCGAATGGGACCCAAGTCTCGGTTTCGTCGTCGGCTGCGATCCCGAACGATCCGATGACGTTCGCGCAGTTGGAGTTTCTCGCGACGACCGAAGGCCTGGAGATTCGATGACCACCAGATTCTCCCCGAAATCGCGACTTCGGATCGCGGCCGCCGCAGCCGTAGTCACCGTCACTGCCGCCATCGCCACGGTGGTCACGTCGACGAGTTCCGAACCGACAGCGATCTCGTCGCCGCTATGGAGCGTCGAGGCCTCCGAGATTCTCGGGCGCGAGTTCGCGATCTTCCGGAGCCCACTTGTTGGAACCGAATTCAACATGGACATGGGCGGATTCATCGACGCCGGATCACTCGTGGTCACGATGATCGGTATGCCGGACCGCCAGGCATATTCGTTGGACGACGCGGAATTGGTCGCACTCGATGCCGACGACGGCACTGTCCGTTGGCGCACGTCGGCGGTCGACGTCGGTGGTTGCTCCGAGACTCTGCTCGGCAGTTCGGTGCTGTGTTTCTCCGGGCCGTACGTATCCGGTGGTTCGTACTCACTTTTCGATATCGAGACAGGAGAGCGTCGAGACATCAAGACGCCGTGGGCACCGATCATCGCGGTTGTCTCGGGTGACACGGTCCTCGCGCTCGAGGGTGATATCGAGAGCAACGACGTTCGCGTGCACAGCGGAACCGTCGACGATCCGGAAGCGAACTGGTCCAAAGCGTTCGACGTCGGTGGATCGTGGGAAGCCGGATACGTCGATCCGGTGATGTCGGTGCACGGCGATCTGGGTGTGATCGCTCTCGACGAGTCTCTGGGATTCGACCTGAAGACCGGCGAACAGCGGTGGGTACACGGTTACTCCACCTGTTCGACCGCGCACACATCGTCGGACGGCGTGACATTGGTGTCGGATGGCGGTTGCGAAGGCAATGGCCGTCCGACAAGTGAGTACGCGCTCGATCAGAACGGGCGCGAGTTCGCCAGGACAGACGAACTGCCCTCGGAGTCCTCGTACTACGGCGGGCGATACAGCCGAGATAATCCCGCAGGAGGATCGACTCCGATCATTCTGGGACACAGCGGTTTCGACCGGACTTCGGGTGAGAAGTTGTGGTCCAACAGTGAAGTCTTCGACACCGCACAGTCGTTGGCGGTGATCGGTAACGTGATCGCCGTGACCCGCTCCAGTTCCGAGCCCGAGGTCCAGTTCGTGGACCTCTTCACCGGTGAGGTCCTGTGGCGATCGAACGCCGAGCGCGCCGGGGAGGTTGTCTGGCACGGCGATGTCGTTATCGACGAGGGAAACGTCTACGGAACAGATGTCAGGACCGGCCAACGTAGTTGGGAGGTCCAAGTCGTCCAGGACGGGGACGACGAGTTCACGCCTTGGGTGATGCCGCGCGAGCTGTGGGCGGGGGAGAAGGTGCTGTTGCGTTCCAGTGAAGACCGCATCACGGCGTTGAAGGTGGCGTGAGATCCGGTGTGGTGCATGTCCGTTAATACACTCGGATAAGCGCTCGGTACTCGTCGGTCAGCGGCCCGAACGGTCATCGATGAGCGGGTTTCGGTGTACCCCGTGGAGGACACGGCGGACTTTTGTGCCCATCAGCAACGAGGGGGTCTCTGCTGCACTGTCACTTCGCACCTGTAGTGAATAGCGAGCTGGATTGGCTACTGGTTGACCGGCATGATTCGTCCTTGCGATTTGCCGAACAAGCGACTGAACTCAAAACGCTCCTGCTCGAAATTGTATGCACGGTAAATCGGCCATGCCAAGGCGTGGACAACTGTGTCCAGCCGGATCAGGAACTTGAAGCGCCAATTCATGATGTTGTGGAGTCGAAGGACCGATTCAGAAGCGCGGTTGTACTTCGAGTATTCGCGCGGAGGTGTTTCTCCCCGCCTCCCCGATGTTTCGACGCGCATGGAGTCGCACTGTCCGATTGTCAACCCGATCTTCTGGAGACATATCGAGAGATCCATGTCTTCGTGAATGTCAGTGCGCTCGCTCAAATTCTTCCGCACTTCTAGCCACGCTGATCTTTTCACGGCCATGTTCGCTCCGGTAGCAGCTAGCACTCGGCGATCATGATTGAACTTTCCACGTCGAATTTGTCGGTCAAGTACGAACCGGTGGACGCGCGAGAAAGGGGATTCGAAGAGGTATGTGACGCCCGCAACGGCGCAGTGGGTGGAGTTGGGGCCGAGGAATTCGCAAATCGCGGCCGCCCATCCGGTCTGGACCCGGGTGTCGGCGTCGATTCGGCCGACCAGTTCACAAGAAGACGCGTCAAAACCCGCATTTCGGGCATGCACAACACCTTGGCGTGACTCGAAGATATATCGAACTTTTTCGTGTGACCCTGCGTAGCGTTCTATTATCGAGGCGGTTCGGTCGGTGGAGTTGTTGTCGACTATCAAGATTTCATCGATTGTGTCACCTTGCGCGAGCAGACGGTCAATGCAGTCCGCGATTCCTGCCTCTTCGTTAAACACAGGTACAACGACCGACAATATATTTCGGTGAGGATTCTCAGTCGATTGCTTTGGGGACGTCACAATCGTTCCTGAGGTTTACGGTTCGGGTGAATCTTCACAAAATAACGGTATCAATCAATTTTTCACCTTCAAAATCGTGGCACTCGGGTAGGTACGCCATGCCGAAACGGCCGCATGGCTACTGGTGTACGATTTGTTCTTTTTGTTGAGATTCTTGTTTGTAAAATTGCAGGTAGCGGGATATCTGATCGATAAGAGGGCTGTGGCGGCGCCGGCTGTCGGTCGATGTGTGGGCCGTCGTTCGAGTGCCAGAACTTATGCCGTATCTCACGCATTCCATACCGTGGTGGATGACTTGATGAGACGGACTGCCCGACTGTTTGGCCTCGGCGTAGGTTTACTGCGAGATTCAGATCGAACTATGCCGAACGGCCTTCCCGTGCGGATCGACTTCCCCGAGCGATGGAACGTCTTCGCCCCCGTGTACTCGGCGCATGAGCTCGTCGTCGAGTTGCCAACCGCCGTCGGTAAGGTATTCAAGATTCCACTGATCAATGGCGCAATGCGACGGGTGATCGTCGAAGAGGTTGTCGACCTCGCCCTCGCGGCCGAATTGTCGTCGATGGTGACCGGGCATCGGTATACCTCGACCAGTTGTCGGCGAACGATCGTGTGGATCAGCTACGAGACCGTATTCTG
>NZ_LVCT01000633.1:0-11206 GCF_001647205.1 Rhodococcus sp. EPR-134 | reverse complement strand
CGCCGTGGTCGGGGTCGACGATCCGCTGTTCGGTGAGAAGGTCTGTGCGGTCGTCGTGTCCGCCGATGACGATCTGAGTTCGGAGGATCTGACCGCCTGGCTGCAGAGCCGAGGAGTGACCCGCGAGTACATACCCGAGTATGTGATGACGGTCGCCGAATTGCCGATGGCGGCAGGCGGCAAAGTAGCCAAGGGTGAAGTCAAGGCACTCGCGCAGAGGCGGATCGCTGAACTCGGCTGATCGCACTTGGCGGTACCGGCTTCGCGTTACGCTGATCCGGACATTGTGCCGAGAGTGAAGGAAACCCGATGACGAACCCTTCACCGCATCGGTGGCGCAGGCGCTTGCTGTGGGCTCTGGCAATTGTGTTCGTTCTCGTCGGAGCCGTGGTTCTGGCCTTCGTTCTGAGCCCGAGACCTGGCGCACTCACCGTGCGATGGGTCTTCGATCGTGATGCGGTGAAAGTCACCGAGGCGCTCGAGAAGCACGCGCCCGAAGGCGTCGACTCGATCAAGGACCAGCAGTACCGCGCCGATGACGACGACGCATACCTGGATGTCTACTTTCCCGCAGCGACGACGACCGAATTGCCTACGGTGATCTGGACTCATGGCGGTGCCTGGATCTCGGGAAGCAAGTCCAACTACGCGCCGTACTACGAGTTGCTGGCCTCGCGTGGCTACACCGTTGTGTCCCTGGACTACTCACTCGGACCCGAGCACTACTATCCGACGGCAGTGCGGCAGCTCAACGACGCTCACGCGTACGTCGTCGCGAATGCGGAACGGCTGCATGTTGATCCGACGACGGTCGTTCTGGCCGGTGATTCTGCGGGAGCGCAACTCTCGAGTCAGCTCGCCACTCTCATCACTGATCCCGCCTATGCGAACCGTGTGGGCGTGGTCCCGTCGCTGCGGCCGGATCAGTTACGTGGAGTAATCCTGAACTGTGGAATCTACGACGTCGGGAACATGGTCGGCGGACCCGGCATCATCGGTTGGGGAGTTGATCGGTCCCTCTGGGCGTATACCGGCGTGCGTGACTTCATGAGTACCGACGCAGCGGATCAGATGTCGACCTTGAACTACGTCACCGATCGATTTCCGCCTGCCTACATCAGCGGCGGCAACGCCGATCCGTTGACGGATTCTCAGTCGAAACCGATGGCTGACAAATTGACCGGGTTGGGAGTTGCGGTCGACACACTGTTCTATCCGGCCGATCACGTTCCGGCGCTCGGGCACGAGTATCAGTTCGATCTGGACAATGCCGACGGTCTCACTGCGCTCGATCGCACGGTTCAGTTTCTCGAGGCTCATACCGGCTAAATGTCGGATTGTGGTGAACCACTGCGAAAATGGTCATTGTGGACAAAGCTCCGCGGGTGCGTTGCCAGGGAATTCTCAACTAGTCCTTTTGGTCTAGCCTGGGTGAATCCGATCCGACCCCAGGAGTTGTTGTGCGCGCGTCTTCCCCCGACAGACGGCGAAGGCGCATTGTCGGAACCGCGGCGGTATTCGTCGTCATTCTGCTGTCCGGGGTAACCGCGGCACTCGTCAGTCCGTGGCCAGGAGTTCTCCTCGTACGGTGGATGTCGGCGGGTGGCTCCGAATCGACTCACGCACAACTCGACAGGCATGCACCGTCAGGAATCGTCTCGATTCTCGATCAGTCGTACCGCGAAGGCGACGACGATGCACAACTCGACGTGTACTACCCGTCGGAGTCCACTTCGGCGCTACCCACGGTGGTCTGGGTGCACGGCGGTGGCTGGATATCAGGGTCGAGAACTGATGCCGACGGTTACTACAAACTGTTGGCAAATCAAGGTTTCACTGTGATTTCGGTGGACTATTCACTGGGGCCGGACGCGTATTACCCCACCGCAGTGAATCAGCTTAACGACGCGTATCGATTTATCGTGAGCCATGCGGACAGGTTGCATGTCGATTCGAACAACCTCTTTCTTGCCGGAGATTCGGCAGGCGCGCAGTTGTCCAGTCAGATGGCGACCGTCATGACCAGCCCTGACTACGCGTCGGAAATGGGTGTGGAGCCGGCATTACGTCCCGAGCAGATACGCGGAGTTGTCCTCGACTGTGGGGTCTTCGATCTGAAACCGCTGCTGTCACAGGGGAAGTACTTCGGTTGGGGCGTCGACAAGCAATCGCTGTGGGGGTACCTCGGAACGAGGGACTTCGACGGGTCGACTGCAGTGCGTCAGATGTCGACACTGGGTCATGTGACCTCGGACTTTCCAGCGACGTTCATCACCGGCGGAAATGTCGACCCACTGACCGCCAGCCAGTCGAAACCCATGGCAGAACGGCTCGCCGATCTGGGCGTCGAGGTCGATGCACTGTTCTACCCGGACGATCACGAGCCTGCACTCGACCACGAATATCAGTTCGACCTCGACACCGTCGACGGGGTGATCGCGTTCGATCGCACAGTCGCGTTCCTACGCGACCACGTGCGTTAGCGCGGTCAGCGAATCACGTACGGCGAAATCGAACTCCGGTGCTCGCTGATGTCGAGGTCTTTACCCAACGGAGGGAAGGCACGCTGCGGACAATTGAGGCGTTCGCAGACACGGCAGCCCGAGCCGATCGGCGTTCCCGGATTCGACTCGTCCAGATCCAGACCGTCGCTGTAGACGAGTCGGTGGGCGTGTCGAATCTCGCATCCCAATCCGATGGCGAAGATCTTTGCGGGCTGTCCGTATCGAGCCGCTCGACGTTCGACCGTGCGAGCAACCCATAGGTATCGGCGGCCGTCGGGCATCTGTGCGATCTGAGGCATGATCTTGCCCGGATACGAGAACGTCTCGTAGACGTTCCACAGCGGACACGTACCGCCGCTGGTGGAGAAGTGGAATCCGGTGGCGGACTGACGCTTCGACATGTTTCCGGCACGATCGACACGCACGAACATGAACGGAACCCCGCGAAGTTTGGGGCGCTGCAGGGTCGAGAGGCGGTGGCAGATCGTCTCGTAGCTCGCGGAATAGAAGGCGGACATACGCTCGATGTCGTACCGGAAGTCCTCGGCAACCTCGTGAAACTGGCTGTAGGGCAGCACGGTGGCCGCGGCGAAATAGTTGGCCAAACCAAGCTTCGCAAGGGAAACCGACGCTTCGCTGGTGAAGTTGCCCTCGGCCACCAACGAGTCGAGCAGGTCGCCATGCTCGAGGTATGCGAGTTCTGTCGCGAACTTGAAGACCTGTTGCCCGCCGGAGAGTCGTGCGGAAATTTCCAGGACCCTGGTGTCCGGGTCGTAGCGATGAAGTATGTTCTCGCCCAAGTCGACTCGTCGAACGATCTGCACGTCATGGACGGACTCGAGGCGTCTGGCGATCTCGCCGGCGACGTCGCCACGGTGAAAGCGCATCCGGGCAGTGAGTTCTTCGGCCGCGGTGTCGAGATCGTGGATGTAGTTCTGTCGCTGATAGAAGTAGTCGCGCACTTCCTCGTGCGGCATGGTGATCGAACCGCTGCCGCTGCCGTCGGAGAAACGGTCCTCCGTGGCTGCGGCGAGCTGCGCCGTCGTGTTCCGGAAGCGGCGATGCATGTTCACCATCGCCTTGGCCAGGCCCGGGTGGGTGGAGACCATCTCCGCGATTTCGTGGGCGTCGGCGTCGATACCCATCTCTTGATCGAGGGCAACTTCACGCATTTCCGCGATCAGGCGTGTGTCGTCCTGCGGGGAGAAGAAGGTGGTGTCGACACCGAAGACTTCACTGATTCGCAGGAGCACCGGCACGGTGAGTGGCCGGACGTCGTGCTCGATCTGATTGAGATAGCTTGCCGAGATCTCGAGCGTCTTGGCCAGCGAAGCCTGACTCAACCCGCGCTCGGTCCGCAGTTGGCGGAGCCGGACACCGACAAAGGTTTTCGACATTTTCCCAGGATACGAGTGACAGTCCGGCTTCGCAAAGGTGGGTTCGCAGTCTTCGCACAGGGGCTCCGCCCCCGTGAGTGGTTGAGGAGCCTCGGCACTCCCTAACCACTCACGGGGCCGGAGGCCTAGACCCTGTTCTCCGAACGCGGGGCGCCGATTCCGGGATCGATCTGGAACGGCCCGCTCGACGAGGGTGCAAGGGGGAAGTCGAAGATCGCAGTCGGGAGATAGACCGTCGAACACGAGTTGGGGATATCCACGACACCCGACAGGCGGCCCTCGATCGGCGCCGCGCCGAGTAGCAGGTACGCCTGCTCTGGCGCGTACCCGAACTTGGTCAGATACTCGATCGCATGCAGGCACGCACGCTGGTAGGACAGATGTGAATCCAGGTACTTCTGTTCGCCGTCCAACGTGACGGAAGTGCCCGAGAACGCAAGCCACTCGGAATACTGCGGATCCGTGTTGCCCGGCATGAAGATGGCGTTCTCGGAAACACCGTAGGTATCCATTCCGCCCTTGATGATGTCCACACGAAGATCGATGAAGCCGCCCATCTCGATGGCACCGCAGAAAGTGATCTCACCGTCGCCCTGGGAGAAGTGAAGATCGCCGACCGACAGATTCGCACCGTCCACGAATACCGGATAGAAGATTCGGCTGCCCTTGGTGAGGTTCTTGATGTCCTGGTTTCCGCCGTTCTCACGCGGGGGAGCGGTACGAGCCGCCTCGCCGGCCACGCGTGTGTACTCGTCACCGGTCAAGGTTCCCAGTACTGCATCGCGGGGCTCGGGCGGAAGTGCAAGCGGGGGAACCCGATTGGGATCGGTGGCAATGAGGGCGCCCTCGCGGGCATTCCACTTGGCGAGCAAGGCTGCCGACGGAGCCGTGCCCATGAGTCCCGGGTGGACGATGCCCGTGAACGAGACGTGCGGAATGTGACGCGACGTCGCCGTTTGGCCGGAGAAATCCCAGACGGCTTTGTACGCATCGGGGAACTGTTCGGTGAGGAAGCCACCGCCGTTGTTCCGAGGGAAGATGCCCGTGTACCCCCAGCCTTGGCCGGCCAACGGACCCGAATCTTCTTGGGGGATAGGCCCGATATCCAAGATGTCGACGATCAAGAGGTCGCCGGGCTTCGCGCCTTCGACGGCAAAGGGGCCGGACAGCGTGTGGACCGTGGTCAGTGGTGCATTGAGAATGTCGTCGGCCGAGTCGTCGTTGTGTATTGCGCCGTCGAACCATTCGCGGCAATGGACACGAAACGCATCACCGGGTTTCACCGTCACCGCCGCCGGGATGTCCGGGTGCCACCGATTGTGGCCGACGATTGCCTGGTCGGTGAATTTCTTGGCGGAATCGAGTGGAAACAGCAGTTCAGGCATATGCACTCCTCATTCTCGAAGAAACGGAAAACTCGTGGCGGCAGGACTTTCGTGTCGGATCGGGACTCACGGCGAGGGCGCGCGGTGAGGACGCTCAGGGGCGAGGTAGCTTGCGGTGCAACGGATTGGACGTCGTTGGGGCAGATTGCCGGCCGCGGCCGGGTAGCGACCCACTGACCACGGCAGGCTCGTGAGCCGATCGAGCAGTGCTGTCCAGTAGACCCATCGCGGCCGACGACGCGTGACTCAACCGGGGAGACGAGACCACCCGCTTGGACTCGAGACTGCACTGGGGGCAAGTAATCGACTGGGGCACTTCGGCCATCGCGAACGACCGCTCGAGCGGGCCGCAGCCGGTACAGCGAAACTCGTACAGAGGCATGCGGTCACGCTATCGGAGGATCCGTAAGTGCGACACTGGAACGACACGCACCGGGTTGCCGATGCCGCAATTGCGCCCGTCAGCGCAAGTACACAACCGCGTTGTCTCCGCCGGTACAGGTGACGATGCCGGAGGTCACCTTGCATGCCATCGTGTACTCCTTGCCGGTCACCGGACTACGTGCGGACACGGTGCTGGATGCACCGATTGCACCGGAGTTCCCGTAGGCGATCCGAACCGCCTCGGCAAACTCACATGAAGTTTTGCCCCCACTTGTCGCGGACTCCTTGTAACTTCCGGCCGGCTGCCCGCCGGGGCAGGCGGACGCACCGGCCGGAAAGTTCGCGGCGCGTGTGGTCGTCGGGGATGTCGTGCTGGGAGCGGTTGTCGTGGTGCCGGGTGTGTTCGCGGCGCCGATGGTGGTGTGGGCGGCGCCACCGGCGGCCGAGTTGGGGACGTCCTTCGGCCAGAGGACCCAGGCAAGCCCGCCGAAGAGAGCCAACACAGTGATGACTCCGATTACGGATACCGGAATCACCCAGCCGGCCCGACGCGGCGGCGGATTTCCACGTGGCGGTGCAGGCGGGAATCCCTGGGGCGGGGGATACGACTGCGGCGCGGCTCGGTAGCCCAACTGCGGCGGCTGTGGACCGGATTGCGACCATGCCTGGTTGTTCGGTGGCCGCTGATAGTTGTCCGGCACCGCTTTATCGCCCGGTCGGGGGCGTCGAACGACAAGTCATGGTTCGACAGCATATGGCCGGCGAACGGGTTGTCTCCGGCTTTCCCAGGGGTAGATCCCGGAATTGTCCTAGCGAAGGCTGGTGCCGAGGAGTGATTGCGGTCACTCGCAGGTAGCGAAGTTGGCTCCGAAGTAGCGGAAGGGCCTGTTCCGAGTTCCATGCGAACTGCCGGAATTCGCAAGCGGCGGAGTTGAGTGCATTTCGTTCACAGCCTGCGGTTTCTTTCCTACTCGCCAGTACGGAACCTGTCCGATTGGGTAGTACCAGTCGCGTAGGAATCTTCACAGACTTAGCAAAGTGTGTTGAAAAGGTAGCGAAGATTGGCATTAGCAACAGGTAGACGGCACTTTTTCGATGTGCCATCCTCGGTAAGTACACAAGAAGGGCCTGGCAAGTATGTGAAGTAGTACGCACGTACTGCTCACAACAGGCCGGACCAGCAGATCAAAGAGATGGAGTCTTGATGTCGACCACCGGCACCCCGAAGACCGCAGCTGAGCTCCAGCAGGATTGGGACACCAACCCTCGCTGGAAGGGCGTTACTCGTAACTACACGGCCGATCAGGTCGTCAAGCTCCAGGGCACCGTCGTCGAGGAGCAGACCCTCGCTCGTCGCGGATCCGAGATCCTGTGGGATCTCGTGAACAACGAGGACTACATCAACTCCCTCGGTGCACTTACCGGCAACATGGCTGTGCAGCAGGTTCGCGCCGGCCTGAAGGCCATCTACCTCTCCGGTTGGCAGGTTGCCGGCGACGCTAACCTCTCGGGCCACACGTACCCGGACCAGAGCCTCTACCCGGCCAACTCGGTTCCGACCGTCGTCCGTCGCATCAACAACGCACTGCTGCGCGCCGACGAGATCGCCAAGACCGAGGGTGACACCTCCGTCAGCAACTGGCTCGCTCCGATCGTTGCCGACGCCGAAGCCGGCTTCGGTGGCGCTCTCAACGCTTACGAGCTGCAGAAGGCCATGATCGGCGCCGGCGCTGCCGGTGTCCACTGGGAGGATCAGCTCGCTTCGGAGAAGAAGTGCGGCCACCTCGGCGGCAAGGTGCTCATCCCCACGCAGCAGCACATCCGCACCCTGACCTCGGCTCGCCTGGCTTCCGACGTCGCGGACGTTCCGTCCGTCATCATCGCCCGCACCGACGCTGAGGCCGCAACCCTCATCACCTCCGACGTAGACGAGCGTGACCGCCCGTTCCTCGACGGAACCCGCACGGCTGAAGGCTTCTACGGCGTCAAGAACGGCATCGAGCCCTGCATCGCTCGCGCCAAGGCTTACGCACCGTACGCAGACCTCATCTGGATGGAGACCGGCGTGCCGGATCTCGAGGTTGCAAAGAAGTTCGCCGAGTCCGTTCGCAGCGAATTCCCGGACCAGCTCCTGGCCTACAACTGCTCCCCTTCCTTCAACTGGAAGGCGCACCTGGACGACGCGACCATCGCGAAGTTCCAGAAGGAGCTCGGCGCAATGGGCTTCAAGTTCCAGTTCATCACGCTGGCCGGCTTCCACTCGCTCAACTACGGCATGTTCGACCTTGCCTACGGCTACGCCCGCGAAGGCATGACGGCATTCGTCGACCTGCAGGAGCGCGAGTTCAAGGCTGCCGAAGAGCGTGGCTTCACCGCCATCAAGCACCAGCGTGAGGTTGGCGCCGGCTACTTCGACACCATCGCCACCACCGTTGACCCCAACACCTCGACGGCAGCTCTCAAGGGCTCCACCGAAGAGGGACAGTTCCACTAAGAACTGACTTCGGGTGGGGGAGAGGCTCGGCTTCGGGTCTCTCCCCTGCTTGTATCACCGCACTACTTTCTCTCGTCTTCAAGGCAGTTCCGATTGCGTCGGCCACCAGCGTCGACGCAGTTCGAAGTGCTTGTTTTGCAACACCTTCACCAGACAAACTCCACGAGACAAACAAGGAGCTGACGTGACCAGCGAAAAAATTCAGCGCGTCGGCGTTATCGGCGCCGGAATCATGGGTGCCGGAATCGCCGAGGTGTGCGCCCGCGCACATGTCGATGTTCTGGTCTTCGAGCAGACTCGCGAGCTTGCAGCAGCCGGGCGTTCACGCATCCTGCGTTCGCTCGACCGCGGCGTGAGCAGCGGAAAGATCACAGAACGTGAGCGTGAGCAGGCCGCATGGCGTCTGCGTTTCACCTCCGATCTGGGAGATTTCGCGGACCGCCAGCTCGTCGTGGAGGCCGTCGTCGAAGACGAGAAGATCAAGAGCGAAATCTTCGCCGAGCTCGACGCGGTCGTGACGGACCCGGATGCGGTTCTCGCGTCCAACACGTCGTCGATCCCGATCATGAAGCTCGGCATCTCGACCAAGCGTCCCGAGCGAGTCATCGGCATGCACTTCTTCAACCCGGTTCCGGTTCTGCCGCTCGTCGAATTGGTGACGACGCTCAAGACCAGTGCCTCCGTCTCGCAGCGCGCCGAGGCTTTTGCCAGCGACATCCTCGGCAAGCAGGTCGTCCGCAGTGCCGACCGCTCCGGCTTCGTCGTCAACGCACTCCTGGTGCCGTACCTGCTCTCGGCGATCCGCATGGTCGAGTCGGGCTTCGCGACCAAGGAAGACATCGACAAGGCGACGGTTCTCGGCCTCGCGCACCCCATGGGTCCGCTGGCTCTGACGGACCTGGTCGGACTCGACACCGTCAAGTCCATCGCCGACTCCATGTACGAAGAGTTCAAGGAGCCGCTGTACTCCGCTCCGCCGCTGCTCCTGCGTATGGTCGAAGCCGGCTTGACCGGCAAGAAGTCCGGCGCGGGCTTCTACGAGTACGCCGACAACGGTCGCTCCACCAAGCAGGCAAGCTAAGGCCCAACGCCCCTGTGCGCCTTTCTGGTAGTTCCGGCTACCACAAAGGCGCACAGGGCGCTCGCGCCCCTCGGTTAGAAAGGTCGACCGCATGTCCAGCAGCACTGCAGCATTCGGCTCCAGCGTCCTGGGGTATCCGCGCATCGGGCCGCGCCGTGAGCTCAAGCGCGCCCTCGAGTCCTACTGGCACGGCACTTCGGACAAGGACGCACTTCTCGCGGTCGCCAAGGAACTCCAGGAATCGACCTGGAGCGAATTGGCTGCGACGGGATTGAGCCAGGTTCCCGGCAACACCTTCTCCTTCTACGATCACGTGCTCGACAATGCGCTGCTCTTCGGCGCAGTGCCGGAGCGGTTCAAGCCGCTCGAGGGCGCCCTCGAGCCGCTCGATTTCTACTTCACGATGGCCCGCGGCCGCCCGGACTTCCCGCCTCTCGAGCTGGTGCGCTTCTTCGGTACGAACTACTACTACCGTCAGCCCGAGATCGACGCGAACACAGTGTTCTCGCTCAACTCGGATGCACTTCTCGACGAGTTCGAACGTGCGAAGGCGCGCGGCATCGAATTGCGCCCCGTCATCATGGGGCCCGTCTCGCTGCTTCTGCTTTCGAAGGTCGGACCTGCCACCGAGAAGTCCGATCCGAACTTCACCCCGCTCGACCTGTTGGACGCGCTCCTGCCCGAGTACGAGAAGCTCTTCGAGCAGCTCGCCAAGGCCGGTGCGACCTGTGTTCAGTTGGACGAGCCTTCGGTCACCGAGGACCGCACCCCCGAGGAGCTAGCCGCTCTGGGACGTGCGTACGAGAAGCTTTCGACGGCCCCGCTGCGCCCGCGCCTGTTGGTGACGGGTCCGTACGGCAAGTTCGGCGAAGCCCTCAACATCTTGGCGCCCACCAAGATCGAAGCCTTCGGACTGGACCTGGTGCACGGCAAGATCACGGCCGAGGAACTGGCCGCGGTGCCGAACATCAAGCGCAAGCGCATCTACGCGGGCGTCGTCGACGGTCGCAACGTCTGGCGCGTCGACCGGTTCAACACCTTGACGTACCTGAACGAACTCAAAGACGTTGTGCCTGACCTCGTCGTCTCCACGTCGTCGTCGCTGCTGCACGTGCCGTACGACGTGCTCTCCGAGTACGACATTCCGGGAGACGTCGCAGACCGTCTGGCTTTTGCGAAGCAGAAGGTCGGCGAAGTCGTCTCACTGGCGAAGGCGCTCACCGAAGGTCCTTCGGACAAGTGGCGTAAGCGTCCGACGAAGGTGCACTTCAAGCTCAAGCACGCTGTCCGTGCTCGGGTGAACGCGATCAAGCCCGAAGATCGTGTGCGTGCACCGTACGAGGAGCGTCGTAAGGCTCAGCAGGAACGGTTGAATCTGCCCTTGGTGCCGGCCCAGACACTGGGTTCGTTCCCGCAGACCGACGCGATTCGCCAGGCTCGTTACGAACTCGGCCAGGGGCGTTTGGAGTGGGACGACTACTACAAGCGCATCCAGGAAGAGATCGAGCGCACAATCCGTCTGCAAGAGGACATCGGTCTCGATGTTTTCGTGCACGGCGAGCACGAGCGCAACGACATGGTCCAGTACTTCGCCGAACTGCTCGAGGGCTATGCCTTCACGCACAACGGTTGGGTTCAGGCCTACGGATCTCGTTGCACGCGTCCGCCGATCCTCTACGGCGACATCGCACGTCCGAAGCCGATGACGGTCGAGTGGATTGCGTACGCGCAGTCGCTGACCGACAAGCCGGTCAAGGGCATGCTGACGGGTCCGGTCACCATGATCGCCCGTTCGTTCGTTCGCCAGGATCAGCCGCTCTACGAAACGGCAGAGCAACTGGCACTTGTCATTCGAGACGAAATCGCGGATCTCGAAGCTGCCGGAATCGCCATCATCCAGGTGGACGAACCGGCAATTCGTGAACTGCTGCCACTGCGTGAGGACGGCCGGGAGGCCTACC
>NZ_LVCT01000632.1:0-8766 GCF_001647205.1 Rhodococcus sp. EPR-134 | reverse complement strand
GTGGTCGACGCCATCGAACGGTTGGACGCCGATGTGACGGCTATCGTCGCGACCCGCTCCATCACGTGGGTTCTCGAAGCACTCAAGGAAGGCGCGCTCACGCACGGCGTCGGTCCCGGTGTCTACGAATCTCGCTCGGCTCGGATTCCCGACATCGACGAACTCGACGAATTGCTCACTGAGGCAAGCGAATCGATCTCTCTCGATCGCTTGTGGGCAAACCCGGACGGCGGCCTCAAGACCCGCCATCCGTGGCAACTCGAGCCTTCGCTGCGCAATATGGTTGCGGCCGCGAGGCGCCTGCGTCGTCGGGCCGAGCAAGCCGAGCGCGACGCCGGGTAAGTCACGTAAAGAACAAGTCATGGAGGGGCCTGCGAGTTGCAGGTCCCTCCATGCACGGGTAGGCATGTGTGCATGGTTACTGCTGCTGCTTATGCCGCGACGTCCGCTGACGGTCCCCTCGAGAAGACCACTGTCGAACGCCGCGAGCTCGGTCCACTGGACATTCTCATCGACATCAAATTTGCCGGCATCTGCCATTCCGACATCCACACCGCTCGCAACGAGTGGGGCGGAGCCAAGTACCCGATCGTCCCCGGACACGAAATCGCCGGCGTCGTCGCCGCCGTGGGTTCCGATGTCACCAAGCACAAGGTCGGCGACCGAGTGGGCGTCGGCTGCTTCGTCGACTCGTGCGGGGAGTGCGACGCCTGCACCGCCGGTGAAGAGCAGTACTGCCGCAAGGGTGTGACGGGTACGTACAACGCCACCGGCCGCGACGGCGAGCGCACTCAGGGTGGCTACTCGACGCACATCGTCGTCACCGAGCACTTCGTGCTCTCGATCCCGGAGGGCATCGAACTCGACGTTGCAGCGCCGCTCCTGTGCGCGGGCATCACCTTGTACTCACCGCTGCGGCACTGGAACGCCGGCCCCGGCAAGAAGGTCGCCATCATCGGTTTCGGCGGCCTCGGGCACGTCGGCGTGAAGATCGCCAAGGCGCTCGGAGCGGAAGTCACCGTCCTGAGCCAGACGCTCGGCAAGAAAGACGACGGGCTTCGCCTCGGCGCCGATCACTACTACGCGACCAACGACCGTGAGACGTTCAAGGCTCTTCGCGGCGAGTTCGACCTGATCCTCAACACGGTCTCGGTCAACCTCGACATCGACGCCTACATGTCCTTGCTTGCCATCAACGGCACTCTCGTCGAACTCGGCCTGCCCGAGAAGCCGATCGAAGTTCGAGCATTCTCGCTCGCCGCAAACCGTCGTAGCCTCGCCGGTTCCATGGTCGGAGGTATCCCGCAGACACAGGAGATGCTCGACTTCTGCGCCGAGCACGGCATCGGCGCAGAAATCGAACTGATCCCGGCGAGCGACATCAACGACGCTTACGAGCGCGTGATCAAGAGCGACGTCCGATACCGATTCGTGATCGACACCGCAACGATCTGACCCGCTCGGTCCTGCCCAGTCGAATTGTTCGCGGAGCTCAGTCGAGTTGCTCGCGAAGATTACTCAGTGTCTTCGCGAGCAACCTCGACACGTGCATCTGGGACACACCTACTTTCTCGGCGATCTGTGTCTGCGTCAGATTTCCGAAGAATCTGAGCATCAACACCGTCCGCTCTCGCTCGGGCAGCTTGTCGAGAAGCGGACGCAACGCCTCGTGATTCTCGACGTTCTCGAGAGCTGCGTCGTAGTCACCGAGTGTCTCCACGAGCGGGAGATCGTCGGTGTGATTGGACGCGGCACCGTCGACCGAGACCGTCTGATACGCGTTGCCGGCGATCAAGGCCTGGGCAACTTCTTCGCGTTCGATCCCCAACGTCTCGGCCAACTCGTCGACGGTCGGCGCGTGTCCGAGCTGTTGTGACAGCTCGCTGATGGCCTGCCCGAGTTGGAAGTGCAACTCCTTCATCCGGCGGGGAACCCGCAATGCCCAACCGGTGTCGCGGAAGTGTCGTCGAACCTCGCCCATGACGGTGGGAACTGCGAACGAGACGAAATCGGATCCGCGCGTGGAATCGAAACGGTCGACGGCGTTGACCAGACCGAGACGCGCCACCTGAACCAGATCGTCGTGTGCCTCGCCACGACCGTCGAATCGTCTGGCGATGTGCTCGGCCAACGGTAGGCATCTGGTGATGAGTGCAGTGCGCACTCGTTCGTACTCCGGGCTGTGGGGCTCGAGGGTCCGCAGTTCCTCGAAAACTGGTATTACGTCCCGATATTCGTCGGTGGACCGCCGACGCGGGCGTGACGGGCCGTCTGCGGAAGCGGTCACAGGCGCCCGCTGAGGGCCTTGGTGAACTTCATGGTGGTGATGTAGCCGACGCCGCCGAGGTTCTCTTCCTGGTCGAGCGAAATCGAATCGGTTAGTTCGGTGAGGATGTGCCACCCGAACGAACGCTGACTGCTGTCCTCGTACTCCGTGGTCGTCGTGGACACGGACACGTGCAATTGCGGGGGCGTGAAGACGAACCGACACACCAGAACCGAATCAGGCGCAGCGCGAACGATCAGATGCGTACAGATTTCGTCCATGGCCAGTTTGATGTCGGCGATGGCGTCGAGGTCGAAGTTTTCCTGAATGGCAACGGTGGCGGCCAGTGCACGCAAAATCGACAGCTGATCGAGAGTCGCTTGAATCCTCAACTCCACAACTGGCTGAGTCTGATCCTGATCGGGCTCGAGTGCGCTGAGGTGTGCCATAAGTTCTCCGGATCGTCGTACCAGGGGTCGCGGTGAAGTCTGGTGCCGAGAACGATACCCATCCCGACCTTCACAGTGACCCCCGAACACGAAATTTGGTCGATGGTGGTGCCGGGGTAAACGACACGATTCTGCTCACGACCGTTGGCGATCGCAACATCGGATTACCTCGCGGAACCGCAGACCAAACCACATTTTTGTTCGGAACACCGAAACGAATGGTCGCAACGCACTTGTGACGTCCGTCATGCTGGCGTACTGTTTCAAACCGAGGTTGAGCACACAGCCGATGAGGGATTTATCCGTATTTCTGGAGACCCGTTCATCGTGCGTCTCCTTCGGAGGTCCCTTCTCTTTTGCAGAGTGTAAACCGTTGCGGGATGGGAGAACCATGACTGTTGTTCCAGGATCATCTATTTCAGGCTTTACGAACGCGGCGAAGGGATCGGTAGACTACGGACCTCCCGCGACCGGGACAGCGACCGCATCGTTTCACGCGCACCGCATCAGTGCACACACCGCTGTGATCAAAGTTCGTGGTGAGATCGATCTGATGAGCGCCAATGCTTTTCGTGACTTCTTGACGTACCACGTGGCCGCGGACCGGACGCTGGTCGTCGATCTATCCGAACTCGAATTCATGGGGACGTGCGGCTTGTCCGTACTGTCGGTCCTGTCGACGCGATCACGCGACGTGGGCGGCACACTCGCGCTCGTCTGCGCCCGCCCGGTGCAAAGGTTGCTCAAAGCAGCTGGTCAGGAGTCGATGTTTGCCTGCTACGAGTCGCTCGATCATGCAATCGGACTCGAAGAGACCCGACGTTTCCCCGCTTGATCACGCAGTTTCAGTCCAAGCTTCGTGAATTCAGTTTCGTAGAGCCCGTCAGCGTCAGTGCACTTCACTTCGGTGAGTGCCCTTGTGTTGGCGGGCTCTCGGCGGTGCTGTGACGCAGCGGCCGTAGGTGCGGACCACTTCGGTGGCGACGTGATCCCACGAATACGATTCGCACGCTCGGGCCCGGCTCTGCCGTGCAAACGCCGCGCCTTCGTCCTCGTCGTCGAGAAGATGGCGGACTGCGCGAGCGGTTTCCACCGGGTTGTTGACCGGGACCCGACGCCCGGTGAGTCCGTCGATCACCGTATCCCGCAGTCCGCCAACAGGAGTCGCGACTACGGGAACTCCGCACGCCATTGCTTCCAGTGCCGCGATTCCGAACGGTTCGTATCGAGGGGTGCACACGAGGGCGTCGGCCGATCGCATCAGTTTCGGTAGTTGGCGGTGCGGAACCCGTCCCAACAATTGGACGCGATCTGCGACGCCGAGGCGCTCGGCGAGCTTGACCAAGCGGATCGCCACTTCGTCGGTGCTCAGTTGCGCGACGGGTGGCCCGCCGATCACCACCAACTCCGTATCCGGCAGCGAAGCCAGCGCGGCGACGGCAACATCGAAGCCCTTCTGCTCCACCAGTCTTCCGACGCAGATCAATCGATGCGGTGCGGTTTTCTTCGCGGCGGGTCCCTCCGGGGTGAATGCTTCGGTGTCCACGCCCGAGGGCACCATCGTGGTCCGTGATCGTGGTGATCCCTGCCGGACCAGATCGAAGATTTCGTCCGAACTGGTCGCGATGACATGGGTTGCGCCCCTGGCGATCAACGGTTCCAGGTGAGTCCGCTCCGAGGGGCTGTCGTCGGCTGCTCCGAGGTGGCGGTGCGCCGCAGATCCCAGGGAATGGAATGTCTGAAGTACGGGGATGCCGAGCGATCGGGTCGCGAGTTCCGTTGCCACACCGGACATCCAGAAGTGCGAGTGCACCACATCGGGTCGGTCGGTACTCCACTGAGCGCGCAGAATGCTGGCAAAGGTTCCCAGGTGAGGGAGGATGTCGGCATCCGGAAGAGCCTGCGTCGGGCCGGCCTCGAGATAGTCGACGGAGTACCCGGCGCGGGCGCGAACGCGGTCCGGCCCACCGACGTGGGCACGCCTGGTGAAGACGGTGACGTCGTGTCCGGCACGAACCAAGGCGGCAGACAGTTCGTCGACGTGCAGGTTCTGTGCACCGGCTGCCGAGCAGCCCACCGGTGCGAGTGGATCGGCGTTCACCGACACCATGGAGATCTTCAGCATTCGTCCGGGAGCCATAGCGGGCGAGTACTTCATCGGGTCCCCTCTCCACTTGATCGGTTCGTCTGGGGATACCCGGAGTCCGTGATCTGAACCGGGTTTCGACGCGGTCAGCGCTGGGCACATTCCAAACACGATGGCGAGGAGTGAGGTTCGATGACAGAACAAATGCTGGTCGACGCAACCGTCGGACTCGGGTTCGAGCGGTACGTACAACGGGTGGCGGTCGGTGTGGGGGCCGGCATCGAGCAGTGGTGTTGCAGGCGCGAGCACCCTCTGGAGGCTTACATCGCATTGGACCGAACTGTGCCGCGTTTCCCCGGGCGCGAGGTGGCTTTGCTGTGGGAGGAGACGTGCGGTTGGGCCCTGGCCGTGGAGACCAGATCAGGGGAGGACCTCATCGTTCTCGGATATCTGGGCGAACACGCAGTGCCGACCCCGGACGCCGTCGCCGATTTTGCCGCGACACTGGGTACGCGCAGCCCACACTGGGTCATGAACAGACCATTGGCGGATTCGGACGAGACCGCGCGAGAACTGCGGAGCTACTCCGGAAGTGCTTACGCCTGAACAGTATCGAGGTCCGATCGGCTCAGTTGACTACATCCAGGATGGGATCGAGAACCGGAGTCGCTGCAGCCTCGACGGCCGGATCGTCCATGAGCTTGAAAACGATGTGACCACCAAGCGCGCCACCGACACCGACCGCGGTGAGCGCCAGCACCGACAGCACTCGCGCCAGCGCGAGTGAGTCCTTTCCGCGTAGCCTGTACGACGCCGCAAAAGACCAGATCCCCACTGCATTCGACGCCGCGTGCACCAGCCCCACTCGGCGTGCGACGTCGCCACGTTCGGACCAGTCCAGCCATCCCGTCAGCAAAGCCGGCGGAGTCGAAACCAATCCGAGCCCGATCAGCCGTCGTGCAGTCTGCGGATCGCCTAGAACATCGAAGACCAACGAAGCCGTCCACGCGCCCGCGGGAATGGTCACGAGGGCAGGATGGATGGGATGCCCGACGGCGGCGCCGCGCAGAAGTGCGGCGACAGTGCGCGATCGGTCGGATCGCTCCGTGATCTCGAGGATTCTGCGCCTGAGGCCAGTGGACGGACCGTCCAGTCCGCGAGCGGATTCGATTCCGCGATAAAGAGTTCCGATGTCCATGTAATTCGGCTACCCGGCGTAGACGTCGGGAAACCTCGCGACGGCAGTGTCTTGTCGACCGTCATGCTCCGGCGTACGGTCGAAACGAAAGAGATCCGACCGGAGGAGCGAACGATGAAGCTCAATCTCTTTGCAGCGTGGGCGTCGTATTTCCTGGTGCTGGCCACAGTGGTCTGCCTCGGCAGTTTTCTGGTGGCGGCAGGTTCAGGCCAGGGTGGTTGGGCATTGATCGCCGGCCTCGCCGGCGTCGCGTGCATCGGCCTCGCGGTAGCCCTGTACGCCAGTACTGTGCGTCACGACCACAAAGTGCACCGCGAATCCCCACACCTGTTCTGATCAGGCCTGCTTCTGATCAAGACTGTGCGAGTCGTGCCTTCTCCGCCTCGATGTCGAAGTCGGCAGGGGGCCAGTCGAGATCGAGCTTTTCCAGAGCGTCGATCAGTAGCTCCGTGACCGCAATGCGGCTGTACCACTTCCGATCACACGGCACGACGTACCACGGCGCGTGCTCGGTCGACGTCTTGTCGAGCATTGCCTGATACGCCTGTTGATATGCAGGCCACAAACCGCGTTCGGTCACGTCGCCAGGGTTGTACTTCCAGTACTTGTCCGGGCGGTCGAGACGTTCTTCGAGTCGCTTCTTCTGCTCGTCGAGCGAGACGAACATCGCGACTTTCACGATGGTGGTTCCGGCGTCGACGAGTTCCTTTTCGAACTGGTTGATCTCGTCGTAGCGCTTGCTCCAGACATCCTCCGGGACAAGATCGTGGACGCGCACTACCAGGACGTCCTCGTAGTGGGAGCGATCGAACACACCGAGATAGCCGCCGCGGGGGAGTTCCTTCTTGATCCGCCAAAGGTAGTGATGTTGCTTTTCCTCTTCGGTCGGGACGCCGAAGGCCGCGTGCTGAACTCCCGAAGGATCCACGTGACCGATCACGTGTCGGACCATGCCGCCCTTGCCTGCGGTGTCCATTCCTTGCAGAACCAGCAGGACTGAACGACTGTCCCCGGACCGGCCGTTGGCGTACAGCAACTCCTGCAGGTCGGACAGAACCGCGCCGCGTTCCTCGAGCAGACGTTCGCCGTCAGCTTTGTTTCCGGTGAATCCCGGAGTGCTGTTGCGATCGAGTTGATCGAGTTCGAACCCGGGCTCCGCCCGCAGGGTCTTGGCGGCCGGTGTTTCCCACAGCGAGTCTTGTGCCATGCCGAAAGAGTGCCACAGGATCGCGCCCGGCGGCTCGAAAGTTCGGTCTCGGGCGAGTCAGTCCTCGGCAGGCTTGACGAGGGGATGCGGAACCGACTTGAACTTGGCCGGTGATCCGTTGACCGCAGCTATGCCGGTGATGCCGCCCCACGTCATCATCGTGAGGTAGTCGATCAGCGATTCCGCGGACATCGACTTGTTGGAGATCCACCAGTGCGTCGCGAGCTGAATTCCGCCCACGATCCCGAACGCCCACGGCAGCGAACCGCCGGAATCCATCTCCATCTCGCGAAGACGATTGCCCAACACCGTGGAGAGCAATTCGGCGATCATGCGCTCGGAATCGGCAACGACGTCGCGGTTGGCGCCGGCGCCGTTGGCCATGACGTAGAGGTAGATGTCGGGGTCGGATGCCACCGTCTCGACGTATGCGGTGATGCTCGCCTGGGTGAGTTCGAAATCGTCGAGATCGCCACTGATCGCTTCGTAGATACGCGGCGACAGGATGGTCTCGACGTACCGCATCATCGTGGCGGTCGTGAGGTCGCTCTTGTCGGCGAAGTATCGGTAGAGCACGGTCTTGGAGACACCGATCTCGGACGCGATCTCGTCCATGCCGATCTCACGGCCGCGCGCGCGGATGGCGGCGATGGTGCCGTCGACGAGTTCCTCGCGGCGAGCGATCTTGTGCTCACGCCAACGACGCTTCCGACCGTCGGATTTCTCGGGCTTCGCATCAGCAACGACTGGGCCGTCTACCTGCTCGTTGTCCTGCACGGCATTCTTGGCCACGAGTCATCTCATATCTGTGGTGCGAGCCACGTCCGATCGGTCTACTTTCCGGTCCAGCTTAATGTCCGCGCCTTTATCTCGGGCACTCACATCCGCAGTTCGGGGGATTAGGTCCTGCAGAATCGGACTTCGTGTCGCTCGCGCTACGCCGCGTCACACCTTTCGGCACAATGGCGAGGGTGCAGCAACTGAGCCTCTCCGCCTTCGACGACGCCGCCAAGCGTCGGGACCTTCGCAAGATGAAGGTCTTCGCTACTGGCCTTCTGGGCTTCGCGACGGTGGTCTACATCTTCTGCCGGTGGCAGGAATCCCGCGGCGCCGGAGAGTGGGTCGGGTACGTCCGGGCCGCGTCCGAGGCAGGCATGGTCGGCGCGCTTGCCGACTGGTTTGCCGTCACCGCGCTCCTCCGTCATCCGATGGGCCTTCCCATCCCGCACACTGCCATCATCAAGCGTAAGAAAGACCAGCTCGGAGCCAGCCTGAGCTCATTCGTCGGTCAAAACTTCCTGGCTCCCGAGGTTGTGTCGGCCAAGGTGCAGCAGGCGCAGATTCCGCTGCGGCTCGGCACGTGGATGGCCGAACCTGCCAACGCCGCTCGCGTCGCCGCCGAGACGTCGACGGTCTTGCGCGGCATGGTCGAGGTTCTTCGCGACGAGGACATCGCCCAGATCATCGACAACACGATCGTGAAGCGTCTGGCCGAGCCCATGTGGGGACCGCCGATCGGCCGAGTGCTCGGTGAACTTCTCAAGGACAACAAGCAACTGC
>NZ_LVCT01000631.1:0-1812 GCF_001647205.1 Rhodococcus sp. EPR-134 | reverse complement strand
GTCGCCGAAGTTCGTCGACGCCATGCTGGGGGAGAAGATATACAAGGAACTCGTCGAGTTCACCTGGAAGGTCCGTTCCAACCCCGAACACGAGGTACGCCTCGCCGCCAACCGCTTCCTGATCGACTTCGCCGATGATCTGCAGAACGACCCGGAGACCATCAAGAAGGCCGAGGGGATCAAGGCCGAGATCATGGGTCGCGAGGAAGTGACGGGTCTGGCGTCGTCGACATGGCAGGTTGCCAAGCGGCTCATCATGGAGTCCGTCGACGATCCGAACAGCACCCTGCGGACCAAGGTCGCCGAGAACGTCGCCGGCTTCGGAGTCAGGCTGCGTGACGACGAGTCCATGCGTGAGAAGGTCGACGGCTGGCTGGTGCAGGGCACCAAGTACATCGCGGAGAACTACACCGACGAGATCACTGGAGTCATCAGTGACACCGTCGAGCGGTGGGACGCCGACGAAGCGAGCCAGAAGATCGAGTTGCAGGTCGGTCGAGATCTTCAGTTCATCCGTATCAACGGCACCGTTGTCGGCTCGATCGCCGGACTGCTGATCTACACGATTTCGACGCTCATCTTCGGCTGAGCTGTCCGGTATGTGACGTCCACCACGAGTGCTAGCAGTAGTGCTTGCAATAGTTAGCACCCTCTCCTATCCTGGGAAATGTCCACTGGAAAGGGAGGACGCAATGCCAGCGAAGTCGACGAACTCCGATGACGGAGATCGTGAATCATCCGGTGCCGCAGCCGGAGCAAGCGACTTGGCAGCTCGCGTCGTCAGCTCTGCGGCACACGACATCGGGGGGTTCATTCGTGCACAGCGGGAAGCCGCCCAAGTTTCGATGCGCCAACTCGCTCAACTCGCCGGCGTCAGCAATCCGTATCTGAGTCAGATCGAACGCGGATTGCGCAAACCGTCGGCGGACGTACTGGCGCAAATCGCCAAGGGCCTTCGAGTCTCATCAGAAGTGCTGTACGTCCAAGCGGGATATCTCGAGCAACGCCCGCACAGTCCCATCAGGGACGCGGTGTTGGCCGAGACGGCCATCAACGAACGGCAGAAGCAAGTACTGCTCGAAATCTACGACTCGTTCTGTCGCGAGAACGAGTCGTCAAGACCAGCCGCAGCGCCCGATTTCGCTGAATCGGCCGCAATTCCAGACACCGAGACTTCACTAGGAGAACAAGATGACTGACAAGAACGCCATCGACAGCGTCAAGACCTCGCTCTACGCCGCCGTCGGCGCAGGCGACCTGGTTGTCCAGGCCGTGGCCGATGTAGTTGCTCAGGTTCGTGAGCGCGCCGAGAACACCCAGGGCGATGTCAACGGCCGTGTCGACGGTGCTCGCGAGAAGCTCGCTTCCGTCCAGGGTGACGTTGCCGAGAGCGTCGATGCGCTGCGCGAGCGTCTCGCCGGCCTGCCGTCCGAGCTGCCCGAAGAGCTCGCCGAGCTGCGCGAGAAGTTCTCACCCGAGGAACTCCGCAAGGTCGCCGAGGCATACCTCAAGGTTGCCGGAGATCTGTACAACTCCCTCGCAGAACGTGGCGAAGACGCAGTCGAGCGCATCCGCAAGCAGCCCGCAGTCGAAGAAGGCATCGCTGCTGCAGAGTCGGCACTCGGCGACGCCGTCGAGCTGACCGAAGACGCACTCGGAACCGTTGCTCGTCAGACGCGCGCCGTAGGCGAGCAGGCTGCCAAGCTGGCCGGCCGCGCTGCCGGACGCATCTCCGACACCGCAGAAGAGGTCGGCGAGAAGATCTCTGACGCCGGTGAGAAGATCGCCGACGCAGGCGACGAGGCTGCACTG
>NZ_LVCT01000630.1:0-5200 GCF_001647205.1 Rhodococcus sp. EPR-134 | reverse complement strand
ACCACCGCCGCGAAGAAGGCCGCTCCGGCCAAGGCTGCACCCGCCAAGGCTGCTCCCGCCAAGGCCACCGCGCCGGCTCCGGCCAAGAAGGCTGCTCCGGCCAAGAAGGCCTGATTTGCCCAGCTCCACCTGACGAAGGCTCCCTCACTCAGCCGAGTGTGGGAGCCTTCGTGTTCGTCGGGAACCGGATGAGAACTTAGGATGTAGTTGTGACTCAAGTCGATGGGCTAGTCGGTCTGATCTTTCTCGCACTCAAAGTGCTCGCATTGGTGGGTGCTGTCTACGCGATCGTTCATGCCGTCAGGCAGCGTCCTGACGCTTTCACCGCGGTCAACAAATTGACCAAGCCGATCTGGCTGGGAATTCTGATCGTCGCGGCGTTGATTCTCTTGGCGACGTCCCCTGTCGGGCTCCTGGGCATCATCGCGGTCGTTGCAGTGTGCGTGTATCTCGTCGACGTTCGCCCGCGGGTGGACGACATTCAGCACGGCGGTTCTCGCTGGTAGTTTGCCGTACTCCCGCTCATTCCGAGCCGTGGTTCCCGGCTCATGGTGTGCTGCCCCACTCTTCTCTCCAACGCTGACAACGGGCGTTGTTCGAGTGATAGTGTCGGTTAACGGCAGTCACACATAGATTGCATCCGTCTGTCGTCAGCAGCAGTCAGGGGTAAATGCATGTCCAGTCGTTCGCGCACCACAGAGCTTCGAGTACTGGCAGGCGCCGTCGGAGTGGGAGCACTCGTCGCGGCCGTCGCTGGGATCCGTCATCGGCGATCCACGCGTGGGTTGACTCTTTCGAGCGACGTCGAGCCCAATGCACTCCTGAAGACTCCGACGCTCAAAGCTGACATCAGCGAACTGACCACCGACGACGGTGCGATCATCAATGTCCGGGCTTACGGTCCCGTCGACGGCGATCCGATCGTTCTCAGTCACGGCTGGACGTGCTCCACCGAATTCTGGTACCCGCAGGTCAATGCGCTTGCCGGCGAATATCGCGTCATCACCTACGATCAGCGCGGTCACGGCCGCAGCACCGTCGGCAATCTTCCGCTCGGCCCGGACGTCCTTGCCGACGATCTCTCTGCAGTGCTGGCGGCCACGGTTCGCGAGGACAAGAAGGCCGTCATCGTCGGTCACAGCATGGGCGGGATGAGCATCATCGCCTGGGCAGGTCGTCACCCCGACGAGGTCAAGAAGTACGCGTCGGCGGTCATGCTCGCGAGCACCGCGAGCGAAAGGTTGATCGCCGAGACCACGGTCATCCCACTGCCCAATCGTTTCCCTCGCGTGCCGGTCCCCGTGGGCCGCGCCATCCTCAGTTCGCCCGTTCCGTTCGTCTCCTCGGGCGCCATGACGAAGGCGATCCAGTACGTCTCGATGTCACCGAACGCGACCAAGGCCGAGATTCAGTTCTGCGAGAACATCGTTCGTGAGTGCAAGCCCCGCATCCGTGGAGGTTGGGGAGCAGCGCTGAGCACCCTCGACATTCACGAGGGACTCGACAATCTCGAAGTGCCGACCACCGTGCTCGTCGGTTCGCTCGATCGGCTCACTCCGCCGGTCCATGCGCGCAAGCTTGCGCAAGTCCTCGACGACGCCGGCAACCTCGAACGGTTGATCGTGTTGCCGGGCGTCGGTCACATGTCGTCGATCGAGAACATCGACGAGTTCGACAAGGAAATCGTGCGACTGCGCAATCTCTAGCGCAACGCAGCTCTAGCTGAAGACGACCGTCTTGCGCCCGTGGACCAGCACACGATCCTCGAGGTGCCAGCGCAGTCCGCGGGAGAGTACGAGCTTTTCGATGTCTCGACCCTGACGGACCATGTCGGCGACATCGTCGGCGTGGTCCACACGGATCACGTCCTGCTCGATGATCGGACCGGCATCGAGTTCGGCGGTCACGTAGTGGCAGGTGGCGCCGATCAACTTCACGCCGCGGGCGAAAGCCTGGTGATAGGGGCGGGCACCGATGAACGACGGCAAGAAGCTGTGGTGGATGTTGATCGCGCGCCCGGCCCAGTGCTCGCACAGTGATTCGGGCAGCACCTGCATGAATCGGGCAAGCACCACGGCGTCGGGATTGTGAGCGTCGACCAGGGCGCGGACCTTCTCGAAGGACGGTCCCCGTTCTGCCGGGTCCTTGGCGAACGGAACATGGTGGAAGTCGATCCCGTGGCGCTCGGTGACACTGCGCAGATCTTCGTGGTTTCCGATGACGGCGCTGATTTCTGCCGGGAGTTCCCCGCCCGCGGCGCGGCCAAGGAGGTCATGCAAGCAGTGACCTTCCTTGCTCACGAGCAACACGATCTTCTTGGGTGCGCCGGAGTCGTGAAGAGTCCACTCGGTTTCCGGACCGATCTCGGCCGCAACAGCTTTGAACCGTTCACGAAGCTCGTCGATGCTCATGCTCACCGACGATGCACGGACCGCCTGACGCGTGAAGAACCATCCGGTGTCGGCATCGGCGTGGTATGCAGCCTCCACGATCCATCCACCGACGTCGGTGAGAAAGGTCGAGATGCGTGCGACGATGCCCGTGGTGTCGGGGCAGCCGAGGGACAGAACATAGCGACGATCATCGATCGATGGTGCAGCGGTCATGCGGCCTAGTCTCTCAGGTGCGGCTGCAGCGACGGTCGCGTGGTGGTGTGCCAAGCTTTCCAACATGTCTGAAGCTGCACTCACTCGTTCCCAGGTTGCCGCGATGGTGGACCACACTCTCCTCAAACCCGAAGCCACCGCGGCCGATGTGACCGCCCTGATCGACGAAGCACGCAGCCTCGGTGTGCTGGCTGTCTGCGTCTCGCCGTCGATGTTGCCGATTCGCGCCGAGGGACTTGTGACGGCGGCCGTCGTCGGATTCCCGTCGGGGAAACATCATTCGCTGGTCAAGGGTGCTGAAGCGCGACTGGCCGTCGATCAAGGCGCAGCCGAGATCGACATGGTCATCGACGTAGGAGCGGCGGTCGCCGGCGACTACAGCGCGGTGTTGGCCGATATCCTCACCGTCCGCGAGGCGATGGGGGAGAGTGCGATCCTCAAAGTGATCCTCGAAACCGCAGCGCTGTCCGACGAGGCCATCGTCGAATGTTGCCGCGCAGCTGTGCATGCCGGGGCGAACTTCGTCAAGACCTCGACCGGCTTCCACCCCGCGGGTGGAGCGACGGTTGAGGCCGTCGCACTGATGGCGCAGACGGTCGGCCCGGGCGTGGGAGTCAAGGCCAGTGGCGGAATACGTACGACGCAGGCAGCGCTCGACATGATCGCGGCCGGCGCCACCCGCCTCGGACTATCCGGAAGTCGAGCAGTATTGGACGGTCTGGCCGACTAGGTCAGCAGGCCGCAGCTGTCCGGAACCGCCGAGGTGTTCTGGTTGTTCGCGTCGGCGACGGGCATGGCGTAAGCGCCGCCCTCCAACGAGATCTGGATAGCGTCGTCGGTGACGGTCAGCTTCGTGGGCTTCATGTCCAGCGGGTAGGTCTGCAGGCTGTCGGTGAGTGTCTGGACGATGCCGTCGACCAGATCGGTCGGCAGACCCAATCCGAGAATCTCGGCGCCGACGGTCTGGACGTCGACCACACCGTTGGTGACGGTGGGCTTGACCGTGAGCTTCGCGAGCCCGACCGGACCGACGTCGAACGCGAGTGTTCCGGCGCTCGAGTCGGCGGTGACGCCGGAGACGAGCCCGCCGAAGGTCTGTTCCTGCAAGGTGGCGAGAATGCCTGCGGTAGACCAGGTGACGTCGGCGCTGGAGCTGCCGATGGTGCCGCTGTTGCCCGCCGAGGGCTGCAAGTTGATGTCGTTCACCTTCGCGTGAACCTGCATTCCCGTTGCGGGGCCGAACGAAGAGTCGTCACTGTCGATGCTGATGTACGGCACCTTCTTGTCGACTGCCTGCAGGAGTACGGGCTTCCAGCTCAACCCGACGTCGACCTGGGATCCCAGTTCGCTCTGGAACTGATCGGCCATGCAGGTCTTCACCTGGTTGCGTACGTACAGTTCTCCACCGACGAGCGCCGCGACGAGTACGGCGATCACCACGAGAAGGATGATGAGCACTCGGTTGCGCGGACGAGGGTTGTTCGCTGCGACAGTCATTCGCCAGATTCTTCCCGACGAGTCTGAACGAACTCTGTGAATACGCACTTCCTCATTCCTGTGATGCGCGACACACTCGCCCGTAGTCTGTTCGAAACGGCGTTTTCGACGGTCACCGGAGGTGGTCATGGCTTCGGACTACGAATCACTCGAGTTGCTGGCGCTGCGACAGTGCGGATTTGTCACGGCTCTCCAGGCATCCGAACTGGGTTTCGGTCTGGCGTTGATGGAAGAAATGACGGAATCCGGAACATGGACATGTGAGTGCCGCGGGCTTTTTCGCCTCGAACGCGTCAGACATACCGCCTTGGACGAGTTCGCGAAGTGGTGCACGTGGTTCGCCGGTAGCGCCACCGTCTCGCACTACAGTGCCGCAGATCTGCATGGCCTCGGGCACCTGCAACCTCGCTTCATTCACCTCTCCGTTGCGCACCCTCTCGCGGCGCCGACCCGCCAGGTAGCGCTGCACCGACTGCCGCTCGCGGACGACGAGTGTGAACAGATCGGGCCCATCCGCATCACCACGCCTTTGCGTACCGTGCACGACCTCGCTTCCGGTGGAATTTCTCAAGTCCTGCTCAACGAAGTAGTCGCCGATGCGGTCGCGATAGGTCGACTGGACGCGCACGAGCTGTATCTCTCGTGTGAGAACGCGAGCGTCGACGTTGCTGTTCGGGTCGAGTTGGCTCTGGCCGCAAGCCTGTAGCCGAGAGAGATCTTCGAGGCTCCTGCGACCTTCTGGCATCACGCCCGAAATCGAATATGACGCCGATATCAGAGATTTGTAAATCGCTATTTTCGGGCGACTGTTTTGTCTTTAGCGCAGGTAAGAACGCATCCAGATGTGCGGTTCGGGACGTTCAGCCCACTGTTATTGCAGTTCGGCGATGTCGCCGATGAACTAAATCTGCGAAAAGCGTAGTTACTTTACAGTCAATGGGATAACGTCACGGCATCGAAAGCAGACGGACGCTTGTCCTGGACGCCTGTCTGCCCCGTTGTCGAGAGGGATCTGGATGTCCGTGAGTGGTGTTCGTCGTGTTGTCGGTGGGTTGAGTGTTTTTGCTGTTTCTGCGGGCTTCGCGGTGGTTGCGGGC
>NZ_LVCT01000629.1:0-1204 GCF_001647205.1 Rhodococcus sp. EPR-134 | reverse complement strand
GTTCGAATTCCAGTATCGCGTCGGTGCGGATTGTGCTCGTGGTACTGATTTGTCGACGACGGTGCATTTCGACGGGACGGTGTTCGTTGACGACACGACAAATGGTCGTGGTCCTTCGGTCAACATTCAGAAGAACGTCTCGACGACAGCACTTGCGCCCGTCGGTGGCGCTCAGGTGGGGCAACCGGTGACGCTGAGCGCGACGGTGACCGGTGGTGCCGACGGTGATTCGGTGGAGTTCTTCGACGCCGCCACCAAGATTGGTGCGGGTACCCTCGCCAATGGTGTTGCAACACTTGCCTGGACACCGACCACCCGTGGAGACCACTCGATCACAGCGAAGTTCGCCGACACGGCGCGTGCCGTCGGCTCCGCTTCGGCAGCGCTGATCGTGAACGTTTCGCAGGCCGATGCTCAGTCCAGCACGACTCTGGCGCCGATCTCGGGCGCGCAGGTCGGCAAGTCGACCAATCTCAAAGCGACTGTGTCCGCGTCGGGCACCGGTGGAACGGTCACGTTCAAGGTCGGCGGAACGGTGCTCGCTTCGGTGCCGGTGGCAGGCAACGGTGAAGCGACCTATGCCTGGGTTCCGACGGTCGCCGGTGCACAGACGGTGGAAGCCGTATTCGCCGGTCGATCCGGTGTCACCGGGTCGAGTACCACCGCGAATGTGACAGTCGCCGAACAGCCCGCCGGAACAACAAGCTCCACAACAGATCTCAGCGTAGTAGCGGGCCAGGTCGGCGTTGCCCAGACGATCTCCGCTCAAATCAGCCCCGCCAATGCGGGTGGCACAGTCACCTTCAAGGACGGCGAGACCGTCATCGGCACGGCCACGGTCGATTCATCCGGAAAGGCCAGCCTTTCGTGGAAGCCCGCAACTCAAGGGCAGCGAGTTGTCGCGGCGGAGTACTCGGGCGCCGGCACGGTGACGGCATCGTCCGATCAGGTCTCCGTCCAGATCGCCGCACCCGTCGACGGTGAAGAACCAGGCAACGGCACCGGTTCGCTCGGCAGCCTCGGCAACATCTTCGGCTCCTAGCAATCGATACCCGGTGATGCCCCGCCCGCTTCAGGTGGTGGGGCATCACCCATATCCCTCACTTCTCGAGAAGGAAAATCTATGTCTGTAGGTTCTGCACGTCGTGCAGTTGCAGGTCTGAGTGTGTTTGCTGTTGCTGCGGGTTTCGCGGTGGTTGCGGGT
>NZ_LVCT01000628.1:0-24168 GCF_001647205.1 Rhodococcus sp. EPR-134 | reverse complement strand
GTTCGAATTCCAGTATCGCGTCGGTGCGGATTGTGCTCGTGGTACTGATTTGTCGACGACGGTGCATTTCGACGGGACGGTGTTCGTTGACGACACGACGAATGGTCGTGGTCCTTCGGTCAACGTTCAGAAGAACGTCTCGACGACGACGCTGTCACCGACCAGTGGCGTGAAGTTGGGACAACCTGTTCCGTTGAGCGCGACGGTGACCGGTGGTGCCGACGGTGATTCGGTGGAGTTCTTCGACGGTGCCACCAAGGTCGGTGCGGGCGCGCTCGCCAATGGTGTTGCAACGCTTGCCTGGACACCGGCTGACGTCCGAACCCACAGCGTGACGGCCAAGTATCTCGGTAATGCAAAGGTGGCGACCTCCACGTCGTCGGCTGTCGACGTCGTCGTGTCCGAAGCGGACAAGAGCACTGCAACCGCGATCACCGGTCCCGCAAGTGCAGTTGCAGGTGAGTCCGTGACCGTCGAGGCTACGGTGTCGCCCACTCCGGCGGGTGGCACGGTGCAGTTCAAAGACGGTGCAACCGACCTCGGCGGCGCCGTTACCGTCGATGCCAACGGCAAAGCCTCGCTGACGAATTCCTATGCAGTCGGAGCGCATTCGATCGTGGCGGTGTACTCCGGTTCCGGTGTCTACCAGACTTCGACGTCAGCGCCACATGCGCTGACAGTCGCTCCGGTGGTGGTCGAGGAGAACACAACGACTACCCTCGTCGGCCCGTCGACAGGTTCGACAGGGGAGGCCTTGTCGTTCACTGCCTCCGTCTCGACCGGTGCTGCAGGCGGAACCGTGCAGTTCAAGGAAGGTGGCAGGGATCTGGGATCCCCGGTTCCCGTGGATGCCTCAGGTAAGGCAACAACCACGCCGACCTTCAACGTGGCGGGCGAGTACAGCATCACCGCAGTGTTCTCGGGCTCGGGCAACTACTTGGGTTCGACATCGAACGCCCAGACCGTGAACGTCAAGGCGCCGGCTCCCACCGACCAGCAGACCCAGACGGTCTTGACCGTTCCGGCGGATGCGAAAACCGGTACGGCAGTTGGTCTGTCCGTAACCGTCACGCCGACGCCGGTGGGCGGCACAGTGCAGTTCAAGGACGGCTCGGGCAATCTCGGCTCGCCGGTGCCGGTCGTCGAGGGCAAGGCGTCGATCATGCACGAGTTCGCGAGCGTCGGTACGCACGACATCACGGCCGTCTACTCGGGTGCAACAGGATTCCTCACCTCTACCTCGGCCGCTCAGTCGGTTTCGGTCACGGCTCCGGCCGCGGAGGATCAGGAAACGTCCATCACCGTGAGCGCTCCGGCGTCAGCGGTCAAGGGCGCGAAGGTCGATCTTGTTGCGGCAGTGGTACCTACGCTCAGCGCAGGAACGGTTCAGTTCATGGACGGAACCACCCCGATCGGTGGACCAGTTGCGGTGGTGAACGGTAAGGCCACGCTCTCGCACACCTTCACCGAACTCGGAGATCGCCGAATCACCGCGGTGTTCAGCGGAACTGACGGCTATCTCGGTTCCGAGACCCAGGCCGCAGTCACCGTCAAGGTCACGGCAGAGTCCGACGGCGGCGATCCCGGCAACGGCGGCAGTTCGACTGGTTCACTGGGAAGCCTGGAAAACATCTTCGGGTCCTAGCCCGACGCCTGCATACAGACGCCTCGCCGCGGAGAACACCTCCGCGGCGGGGCGTTTCCCGTCTGTGAGTTCAGGGATTCGGCGCTACGACGTGCCAGGGCACGGTCAGGATGCAGTCACGAAGACGTCGCCGCGCGGGCTGCACGGGAATTCCTTGCGCCCGAAGAATTTCCAATGCGGCGGCCCAACGATGGCGAGGTCCGAACGAGGCGTGCGGCGCGGCGGTGGCCCAGGCTCGATCGGCCGCGCTGAGCAACGCGTGGATCGGCTCACCGGGAACGTTGCGGTGGATGAGAGCCTTCGGGAGACGTTCCGCGATGTCGGAAGGACGCTCGATGTCGAAGGGGTCCCAGGCCAGTGTCAGGGTCAATGGACGATCAGCGTCGAGAAGCACCCAAGCGCAACGTCTCCCGAGTTCGTCGCAGGTTCCGTCGAGTAGCAGCCCGCCCGGTGCGAGACCGGACTGAATGTGTGACCACGCAGAGCCCACAGCCTCCTCCGGGTACTGCCGGAGCACGTTGAAGGCGCGTACGAAGACGGGTGTGAGACCGGCAAGTTCGAATCCACCACGGGCGAAGCTGACACCGTCACGACTCTCGACCACGCGGGCGGGGTCGATCTCGAGCCCGATGACGCGTCGATCCCGCCGGACAGCGGTGAGGCGGCTTGCCATCTCGAAGGTGGTGTCCGGCCTCGCCCCGTACCCGAGGTCGACGATCAACGGATCGGTCGCGTTGTTCAGGGCGTGCGCGATAGTGCGGTTGTGCACGATCCACCGGTCACTACGTCGCAGTCTGTTGATTCCCGTCGTGCCACGGGTGATGACCCCCTCGATCTTCGGGGGTGGAGCTTTCTTCACGGCGGGTTCAGCGTGCGGCGAGCCAGGTCGCGGTGACCTGGGCTTCGGTGCGGAACAGATCTACGAGGTTGATGAGCATCAGTTGCTCCAACTTCGCGCCGATGAACGGTATGAAGACCTTGGCCTCGGACGTGGTTCGCAGCGTGGACCCGGTATCGGTCGCGAACAACTCCATGGTGCCGGACAAACTCCCCGGCCCGGCCGGGATGGACGCTTCGTACGTTCCGGTCACGGTGTCACCGAAGGCGCCGTACGACTCCTTACGAGTGATGACAAGATCCTTCTTCATCACTGTCTGAGCGATGTCAGGCAAATCCGTGCGCGGAAGAATGTGGTGGAGCACGAGATCGATTCCGGAATCGGTGACCTCGAAATGTTCCACATGGTTCTCGGAATGCTTGCGCATCTCCTCGACACGGGCCTCCCAGTACGAGCGGTCCGCCAGCGCCGCATAGACCTGCTCGGGGGAGTGCTGATAGCGGGCGGAGTAGTCGATGCGGCGAGCCATGATCGGAAAGAATACCGGTTACACGCTGTGACAAGCCAAATCGGCTGTATCCACAACTGCCGCCGCCCGCAGGGTTTTACTTCGTGATCCACTCCCGGGTGAAATCCTGTTCGGCTTGGATGAGCCGGACAACCTCGTCGACAATCGCACTTTCGATCTTTCCGCCGAGGAACGGGATCTTGACCTCGACCTCACCGTCGATCTCGAGAGTGGCGGAGTTCTCGTCACCTGTCAGCACCTGCGTGCCCTCGACACGGGCGGGAACGCCGTCGACGTGGGCGGAGAAGGTGCCGGTGGCCTTGCCGTCCTTGAAAGGCGCCATCGTTTCACTGCGCTTGATGACGATGTCGCCGTTGACGACTTTCGACACCATGCTGGGGAGATGCTCTGCGGCAATGATCTGCGACATCGTGACCGCGACGGTCTCGTCGCGAACGGTCAGCTCTTCGATCGTTGCGCCGGGACCACCGACAGCGACGATTCGGTCGCGCCAGTACTGCTCGGAGGTCACCGCCTCATGGACCTTCTCGGCGGGGACTGTGTACTTCGACGAATGCTCGATGCGACGGCTCACGATTGTGGAGGCTACCGTTTATCGATGTGTGGGACGTAACCATTGGCAGACGCGTCGTGGAATCAGGCGCTTTCGTGTCCGAGAACGTTGACTTGTCAGGATTGACGACGCTCCGAATCGGGGGACCGGCGCGGCTGCTCGCCGAATGCCCGACGACGCAGTCGTTGATCGACGTCGTGACGCTGCTCGATCGCGAGCAGATCCCGACGCTGATTCTCGCCGGCGGATCCAATCTCGTGATCTCCGACTCGGGATTCGACGGAGTTGTCGTTCGTGTGGCCAACACCACCGTGAGCCTCGACACGGACCGCGTCGTTGCCGAAGCGGGCGCGGTGTGGGACGAAGTAGTCGGCCAATCCGTCGCCGCGGAACTGGGTGGCCTCGAGTGCCTGTCCGGGATTCCGGGCTCGACCGGTGCGACGCCGGTGCAGAACGTCGGCGCGTACGGCGTCGAGGTGGGCTCGCGGCTCCGGCGGGTTCAATTGCTCGACCGGCGCAGTGGCGAAGTGTCGTGGGTCGAACCGTCGAAACTCGAATTGGGTTACCGGTCGAGCGTCCTCAAGCATTCGGACGCAGCACTGGTTCTCGCCGTCGAATTCGACGCGTCGACCGACGGATTGAGCGCCCCGCTCGCGTACCGCGAACTGTTCACCGCACTGGGGGCAGAAGAAGGCGAGCGGTTACCTGCGTCGCAGGTCCGCGAGGCAGTTCTGGGACTTCGGACGGGTAAGGCGATGGTGCTCGATCCGTACGACCACGACACCTGGAGCGCGGGTTCCTTCTTCACCAACCCCGTGGTGCCCGACGACAAGCTGCCTGCCGTGCTCGCAGCCATCGCCGAACAGCTCGGCGACGTCACCGTGCCGCAGTTCCCCGGCAGTGGTGGAACCAAGCTCTCGGCCGGATGGTTGATCGAACGGGCCGGATTCTCCAAGGGTTATCCCGGCGAAGATGCACCGGCCAGGCTGTCGACCAAACACACCTTGGCGTTGACCAACAGAGGGTCCGCAACGAGTGCGGATGTGGTCTCGCTCGCGCGGGCAGTGCGCGACGGAGTCGAGGCCGCGTTCGGTGTCCACCTGGAACCGGAACCGGTAACTGTGGGCTGCACCATCTGATTCCTGACGGAGCCCGCAGGTAGCCTGTTGAAGTGCATGAGCTGGGTGGTAGGAGAAGTCGTTCGCGTCTTGTTGCGTTGGTAGCTGTATTGCTCGCTCTGATGGTGGCCGTCGTCGGCTGCACGATCGGTGGCAAGGACGGACAGGGCGGCGCGGCGGCCGCCGAGCCAGCACCGGTGGCGACCGTGGTGTCGACGCCGGCGCCCGGCACCAAAGATGTCAGCCCGGTCGCCCCCGTCTCGGTGGCGGTGACCCAGGGAACGCTGTCCGACGTCAGCCTCAGCAATGCGGCCGGTAAAGCCGTTGCAGGACAATTGTCGCCTGACAAGACATCGTTCACCGTCAGTGAGGCACTCGGCTACGGCACCACGTATTCGTGGTCGGGCTCGGCAACCGGGACCGACGGTAAATCCGTGCCAGTCCAAGGGAGCTTTACGACGGTTGCCCCGGAGTCGACCACCGGCGCCACCCTCAACATCGCCGACGGCCAAGAAGTTGGTATCGCGGCACCGATCACGTTGCAGTTCGACAACTCCGTCGTCGACAAGGCGGCCGTCGAGAAGGCTCTTGTCGTGACCACCGTGCCGCCCACCGCCGGATCGTGGGCTTGGCTGGCCGACGACAACGGCGGATCGCGGGCCCATTGGCGTCCGGCCGATTACTGGGTGCCGGGCACGACTGTCCATCTGGACGCCAAGCTCTACGGCTTGAACTACGGCGGTGGCGCCTTCGGCGACCAGGATCTCACGCTCGACTTCACGATCGGTCGCAGCCAGATCGTGAAGGCGAATGCGCCGAGCCACCGCATGCAGGTGGTGCGCGACGGTCAGACGATCATGGACATTCCCGTCAGCTACGGCGAGGGAAACGAACCTCGAAACGTCACGCGCAGCGGCATTCACATGGTGACGGAGAAGTACGAAGACTTCATGATGTCCAATCCGCCGTTCTACGAGAACGTGCGTGAGCGTTGGGCGGTGCGCATCTCCAACAACGGCGAATTCATCCACGCCAATCCTGAGACCACCGGGGTGCAGGGCTCGTCGAACGTCACGAACGGTTGCATCAACCTGTCGACATCCGACGCGCAGGAATACTTCGGAACCGCCCTCTACGGTGACCCCGTAGAGGTGACCGGCACGTCGATCGACCTGTCTCCTGCGGACGGCGACATCTACGACTGGGCAATCGATCTGCCGACCTGGAAGTCGATGTCGGCACTGCCGTAACTCTGTACTGCGGTAAATCCGTGGATGAGGGAACCGTCCGGGCTCTGCTTGCGTCTGTACAGGTAAGTGCTGTCGGCTCGGGGGAGTCCGACGGGGGTTTTCGACTTCAGGGGGACAGCGGTGGGCATTCCATTTCTGGAAGACGTGCTGGGAAGAATCTCCGATGCGACGCAGGCCGTGCCTCCTGGCGTGGCGGCATTGCCAGTTGTCGGCACTCCCATCGCGAGCGCAATCGCTACATCTGCTCTGGTGCAATCCATAACCGACGACCGCGGCGCGTTCGACGACGAGATGGCTGCTGCGACCGTCGACGCCGATGTGGAGCGCGCACGAGCCTGGGGTGAGCGCGATGCCCTCACCGCTCAGACGTCGTCGCTCGAGTACAGCGAACACGCAATCGTGGACGACGATCCGTTCGATGCGATGTCGCACTCCGAAATCTTCGACCACGTCAACGAGATGAATCCGGCAACCCTGAGTGCGATCGGTGAGGCTTGGAAGGCCATTGCAGGCCGGGTCGAAGCCGGCATCGGGAAGTTCCAGAACGACGTGAACGGTGCGATCACCGAAGGCTGGCAGGGGCGCGGCGGCTCGGCTGCGCTGGAAGCAGTGCTGGCCTACTCGGCTGATGCGGGTGAGCTGAAGGTGCGGGTCGATCTGATCTCGAACAAGATCGAGGAGGCGAAGATCGCACTCGACGAGGCAAAACGCTCGATTCCGGCACCCGACGGCGCCTCGACGGTCGAGAGGTTTCTCAGCATGGTTCCCGGGGCTACATGGAAGCAGGCCCAATACGAAGCGGAAGAAGCCGAACGTCAAGCGCGCCAGGTGATGAAGGACGTGTATCTGCCGTCCATGAAGCGTGCGGACGATCAGGTGCCGATCCTCCCGGCCGCATTCAATCCGGTCACCGGCGGTGGAGGGGCTGGAAGTGGCGGGGCTGGAAGTGGCGGTGCATTCGGTGGTGGTGGTGCCGACGGCGGGAACTTTTCGGGTCCAGGAAACGGGCTCGGCACGCCATCTACATCGGGTGGCGGAGTCGGTGGGGGAGCGGACGGTGGAAACTCCGGCGGTGCAAACCCGGCCGGAGACGGTTCCGGTCAGAATCCATCCGGCACCGATTCCGGAAATGGTGACAACCGTAGCGGCGTTGATGCCCAAGGGAATCCGAACGTCGATGCAGTTCGATCCGGAACCGATTCCGACCCGGCCGGGACCACGGCGGCACATGCCGGCCCACTGCCGGCCGGTGCAGCGCCAGGTGGCCTGGCAGGTGCAACTCCGAATGGCGCTCAGCTTGGTTCCGGAACGCCGTCAGGCCTGGTAGGTAGCGGTTCGGGTGGTGGTCCTGCTGGTGGAATCGGTACCGGAGGCTTCGGGCCAGGCGGAACCGGAGTCGGAGCCCTCGGCCCTGGCGGCACCGGTGGCCTCGCCGGTGGCGGGCGTGGGGGCGTCAACGGAACTGGCGGTACCTCGGCGACGGGCGCGCAGAGCGGTCGGGGCGCGATGGGTGGCGTCGGCGGCATGGCACCGGGACGAGGGCAAGGGCAAGACGAAGACAACGTTCACGACACCCCCGGCTACCTCGTCACCGTCGAGAACGGCAATGCCCTGGTCGGCGACCTACCGATGGTCTCCCCGGCGGTGCTGGGCGAATGACCACCATGCAGTGGCAGTTCACCGGCCTCGAATTCCAGATTCTCTGGGAAGCGGTCGGACGTGACCGACTCCCGTACCCGCTGCGGTTTCGTCCGACGGCCGAAACCATGAACGAGCTGACAGAAGAGCGACGTCGAGCGGGAGCACACCTGGCTTGGTTGCTCGACGATCGGCTGCATCACGTTCTCGGTGCTCTTGCGAATCCTGATGCTCGCGTGGAGGTTTCCGGTTTTCACGGGCAGAACATGAGTACGGTGACGCGATTGCACGGCGTTGTTGCCGGCGACCTGGGGGTGCTCCTGACTCAACTGCCCGGCAGGACTGTCGACTGTGGCTCCGACGTGGTTTTCACCGTGGTACGCCCATCGGCAATTCCACGGATGCTCGTCGATCACCTGCCGACCTGCCCCGCTGGATCGGAGCGTGGTGTGAGCATCGAAAGGCCGAAAACTTCCGGTAGAGCGAGCTTTCTGAGCAGTGCTGCCGGTGCGCGCGGGAGCGAGGAAGTGAGCAGATTCTTCGGCCGAGAGCGGACCTCGATAGGTGAAGTCACCACATACCCGGGAGGAGCGGTGGACAGCAGACCGACAGACGACGGAATAACGTTCCACTGGTACGACTATGCCGGAGATGGTCGGTACATCGTCACCGCTGGTGAAACCGTAAGTGCCCGTAGCGCTTCCACGGAAATGACGGAGGCCGAGATTGCACGCAATCTCGGCCTCGTCCTGCACCGGGTGATTCGCACTGGTTAGTCAGAACGATTCGAACTAGCTGGTGGTGCGGTGGAACCGACCGGGGCTTGCCTGATCCCTCGGCTTGACGATGATCTGATCGAGGTTCACATGTGACGGCCGCGACGCGACAAAACCGATGATCTCGGCGATGTCCTGCGCCACCAACGGTGTGATTCCCTCGTACACCTTGTCGGCCTTGTCCTGATCGCCCTCGAACCGGACGAGTGAGAACTCCGTCTCGACGGCTCCCGGCGCGATTTCGGTCAGTCGAACGGGCTTGCCCAACAGTTCACCACGCAATGTCCGATGAAGGACGGCTTGAGCGTGCTTGGCGGTGGTGTAGCCCGAGCCGTTGTCGTATGCCTCCAGCGCGGCCACCGAGGTGATGGTCACGACCAGACCGTCACCCGAATCGATCAGCTTGGGCAGCAGTGCCTTCGTCACACGCAACGTGCCCAGAACATTGGTCTCCCACATCCACCGCCAGTCGTCCAGATCGGCGTCCAGGACTGTTGCCAGACCCTTTGCACCACCCGCGTTGTTGACCAACACGTCGACACGGGGGACCACGGCCGCGAACGCGTCGACGGAATCCTCGTCGGTGACGTCGAGTTCGAGAGCGGTACCACCGATTTCCTCGGCGATCTTCTCGAGACGATCGACGCGGCGAGCACCGATCACGACGTGGAATCCCTGAGCTGCCAGGGTGCGGGCGGTGGCCTCACCGATGCCGGAGCTGGCTCCGGTGACTACGGCGATGCGGGCATCGGAAGAAATGGTCATGATGCAATCGTAGGGCTAGTCGGCGGCATACTCTGCTTCCCGTTCGATGGATTCGATGTGACGACGCGGTACTTGTATCCGACCGGGTGTGTAGGTGACGGCGCGCAGCGCGCCGCTGTACCGGAAGGGACCATGGCGTCGTCGTACCTCCCACGACACAGGTCCCCTGGCGTCGACACCGACCGAGATACCGGTCCACGGCGCCATTCCCACCAGTTGTACTTGCCCGAGCAGCCGGCCCGCGTGAATGCCGTCGATGCTGACGTGGAGATCCCAACGCAACCGCGGTACCACCGTCACCGACAGCTCGATGCGTTCGGTGCCGAGCGCCAGCGGTCCGGCGTCGACAACGGAGTAGGAACCGAACGCGTTGTACCCGAGATGCAGGTGCCCGTCCTCGACGTAGAGAAGGTACCCACCCTGCGGATCGCCATGGGCGACAAGGACACCGGCGTCACCTTCGCGGTAACCGTCGAGTTCGACCGTGATGTCGAAGTCGCGGAACCCGATCAGCTTGGATGAGCGGTAGCGCTCCAGCGGGGGCGTTCCGGCAAGTAGTCGCACCGGGCGTGAGAGTGCTCCTTCCTCCGGACGGCGAACCGCGCCGACGGTATTGCCGAGTAGAGGAAACACGGTGTTCGCCCACGCCGAGTGGTCCCAGGCCTCGGCGAGTTCGCGAACCTTGTCGGGAAACCGTGATGCCAGGTCGTCGAGCTCGGTCGGGTCGGTGCGGACGTCGAACAACTGCCAGTGCGGTTTGTCGATGTCCGCCGGGGTGAGAGCCAGCAGTTTCCAGCCGTCCTTGTAGTAGCCACGGTTGCCGGTCATCTCGGTGTACTGCTCGGTGTGAGTGCTCGGAGCGGCAGACGAACGCAGAACGGACGCGGAAGACACCCCGTCGAACTCTTTCACCGGGAGCCCGTTTCGCACACTGGGTGCGTCGATTCCGGCCAGTTCGAGCAGCGTAGGGGTCAGGTCGGTGACGTACGCGAACTGGTCGCGAATCCCGTTGTCGTCTGCTCCGGGTTTCAATCCAGCGGGCCAGGACAGGAGAAAAGGAACACGGATCCCGCCGGCAAAGGATTGCCCTTTGTAGAACCGGAACGGGGTGTTGGACGTCTGTCCCCATCCACGTGGATAGTGGACGCCCAATTCAGGGCCGCCGATGAGGGATTCGTCGTGGGGGACATCGCCCACCCAGTCCGGATCCTGAATATGCGCGAACTGTGCGAAGTAGCTTCGGGTCCCGTCCGAACCGCCCTCGGCGGTGCCGCCGTTGTCGGAGGTGAAGACGATGATCGTGTTGTCGAGCTCGCCGAGTTCGTCCAGGGTGTCGACGATGCGTCCGACGCTCTGATCGATCGAGTCGACCATCGCCGCGTACACCTCCATGTAGCGGGCGAACCTGGACTGCACTTCCGGCGTGAGTGAATCCCATTCGGGGACGTCGAAGCCGGGTTCGGAGTTTCGCGGTGCTTGCTGCGTACCTTCCGGAAAGAGGCCTTGCACGAGCTGAGAGGCGAACCGCGACTCGCGGATTCGATCCCACCCTTCGTCGTAGCGGCCGCGGTATTTTTCCTGGTCGGCAGGCTTGGCCTGCAACGGTCCGTGCATGGCGACGTGTGCGAAGTAGAGGAAGAACGGCTTGTCCTGATCGTGGGCGCGGAGGTCCTTGATGTACCCGACCGCTTTGTCGGTCAGATCGTCGGTGAGGTAGTACCCCTCGGGGTACTCGTCCACGTCGACCACAGAATTGTCGGAGATCAGTTGATTGGGATAGTAGAAGGAGTTGAGGCCTTCGAGTGAGCCGTAGTAGCGATCGAAACCGCGCTGCGTCGGCCAGGAGTCACGACTTCGTCCCGGGGCCAGGTTGGCGTCGCGTACGAGGTGCCACTTGCCGACGGCATAGGTCGCATAGCCCGCGCCGCGGAGGATTTCGGGGAGTGTCTGGACGTCGTCGGCCAATTCCAGACGCAGTCCGGGGTAGCCCGGATCGGCGTTGGCGACAAAACCGTACCCGGCGCGGTGCGGATTCAGGCCGGTGAGAAGAGCTGCGCGCGACGGCGAGCAGAGGGGCGTCGTGTGATAGTTGGTCATCCGAAAGCCCTGCGCGGCAAGGCGGTCGAGGGTGGGAGTCTCGATCTCGGAGCCGAACGGCCCGATGTCGCTGTACCCCATGTCGTCGATCAGAACCACGACGATGTTGGGTGATCCGGGAATCGGGGTCGTGGAGGTGGGCCACGACGGGGTCGAATCGGCTGCGGTGCGGCCGATTCGACCCTCGAAGCCTTCGTATCCGCGGGCGTGCGAAGGAGGGGCGGAATCCGGTGAAGTCATGGGAGAGTCGAGGCGCCTTCGATGATCGAGTATTCGGAAGCGTCGCCGGCGATGCTGCGGCTTCGTTCCCCGTGGATGTTGACCGGGATGTCGCCGGCAAGGGTGATGCGCTCCAGACGCCGGTACTGATCGTCGTAGTCGGCGATCGCGTAGTGCTGGGTGGCGCGGTTGTCCCAGATCGCGACGTCACCCGCTTCCCAGTTCCACCGCGTCGTGTCCTCGAGCTTGATGGCGTGATCCTGCAAGAGCTTGAATACACCGTTCGACTGTTCGGTGCTCAACCCGACGAAGTTCTTGACAAAATGTCCGAGGACGAGCGTGCGTTCTCCGGTTTCGGGGTGGACTCGCACCACCGGGTGTTCCGTCTCGAAGTACGTGGACTGGAACTCCTCGCGGTAGGCGGCCGTGCGATCTTCGGTGAGCCGCTCGGCGCTGGTTGCCGCATAGTCGTAGACGTTCGTGTGGCGAGCCCAGAGGTTCTCCGCGAGCGCCTTGAGCGGATCCGGCAGTCCGTTGTAGGCGGCTACCCCTGACGCCCACGTCGTGGAACCGCCGTATTCGGGTAGCTGCACCGCGCGCAGGATCGAAGCCTTGGGGATGCGGTCGACGAAGGTGACGTCGGTGTGCCAGCTGTTGGCCTTGCCCAGGTCCGAGTCGATGGGCAGAACTTTTGCGCCGTGCGACTTCACGGTGGGGTGGGCAGTGGTCGGGGTACCCAGCAGATGGGCGAACTCGTACTGCGAATCGTTGTCGAGGTGGTCTTGCCCGCGAAAGAAGATCACCTTGTGTTCGAGAAGTGCTTGCCGGATGAGGGAAATCGTCGCCGGGTCGAGATGCCCGCCGAGAGTGATTCCGTCGATTCGGGCGCCGATATGCGCGCCGAGGGTGGTGACAGTGCCGCGAGCGGCGTCAACGGCCGCTCCGTTCGTTGATGCCGAATTCGTGAGGGTCGGCTTGGCGAAAGCTGTAGACATGGTGCACCTTTCGTGGGGAGTGTGCCCACCCAAACACGCGAGATTTCGCCCCGACAGGGTTGCGTTCAGTGTGATCGTTACCGCACCTGATTTGTGAATCTCGGTGAAGCTGCTACTTTTGGAGCCATGTCGACCGACCAGCCTGCCGCTTTGCGGGTCACCTATGTGACCGCTGCGCTTGGTTCGCGTCTGCCTCTGGCGCGAGAGCTGTGTTGTCGCCGCCGTTCTTTCTGCAGCTAATTTCTGCGCCTTTTCTGTCTATTTCTTCGTGTGACCAGTGGAAACGCTGATTTCTCGGTCGACAGAGATATGCGCCTTCTCCTCCTTCTGCAAGGGACAGCCATGTCGACACCCACAATCTCCGCCATTCCGAACATCCGATCGCGAACCGCGCTCTCGGGAACCCGGACCCGCACCCAGATAGTTGCGCCCGAACTACGCATCGCCGACGGTCCGTCCGCGACTGTGTTGCGCATTGCTCGATCCCGTGGGCCGCTCTCACGTGACACTGCGGCAAAGGCATCAGGGCTGAGCATCGCCACCGTGAACCGGCAGGTCACGAGCCTGCTGGACCTCGGGATCCTGCGCGAACGCGCGGACCTGACGGCCTCCGGAGCAATCGGGCGTCCGCGAGTTCCGTTCGAGGTCAACCACGAGCCTTATCTGACAGTCGGCATCCACATCGGTGCCGTCGTCACCAGCATCATCGCCAGCGACATTCGTGGAAAGGTGCTCGGCGCCGTCGAGATTCCGACGCCTGCCACCAATTCTGCTGTCGCGCTTGCCACCATTGCGCGCTCGGCCAAATCCTTTGCCTCGCGGTGGCACAAGCGTCGTCCGCTCGCCGTCGGCGTGGCCATCGGCGGTCGCGTCGATTCAGCGACCGGAGTCGTCGATCACCCGCGTCTGGGATGGAAGGGCGCCAAGGTCGGGTCCATCATCGGAGCCGGCTTGGATCTCCCTGTATCGGTAGCCGCCCACGTCGAGGCGATGGCTGCGTCGGAACTTCTGCTCAGCACCGATCGTGCCGAAGCCCCGACGCCGGGCACTACCGGCTTGTACTTCTACGCTCGTGAAACTGCCGGCATCGCAATCACTTTCGAAGGGCGAGTACACACGCCGTCCAGCGGACCCGGTTCGATCGCGCACCTCCCCACCGGTTCGTCCGCACGGTGCACCTGCGGAGCCGTGGGTTGCCTTGAAGCGACGATCAGTGACCGCGCCGTAGTCGCGCAGGCTTTGTCTTCGGGCGCCGTGATCCAGGGCAGCGAGCGTGTCACGATCGCGGACGTCTACCGGGCCGCGTCGTCGGGTTCCATTCCGGCACACGAGCTTCTGGTTGATCGAGCACGCGTCCTCGGCCGGACAGTGGCGATGCTGCGTGACCTGTTCAACCCGGATCGGGTGATTCTGGGTGGTCAGGCATTTACCGACTATCCCGCCGGGGTGCCCCATGTCGCCGAGGCCTTCTCGACGGCATCCTCCTTGGAGCGTAAGGACATTCGAATTACCGGTTTCGGCAATCGGGTTCAGGAATACGCTTCCACGGTCGTGTCACTGAGCTCACTGTTTGCTGATCCCGCTGCGGCTATGCGCCGCGCGTCGGCCGTCTGACTGCGAAGAGGGTAGTCAGAGTTCCGGTCGATCCAAGACTCGCAACCAAGATCCGTCGGGCTGGCGGCGCGCGACCTGCGTGCGCCCGCCGGTTCCGTCGGATGGTTTGGTCGAGGTCATTGCCAGGTCGCCGCTGATCACCGTCGGTAGAGATTCCTCGACGGTGAATCTCGGTGCTGCGGCGAGCATCTGAGAGATCACCTCGCGGATGGCTTGGCGGCCCACGGTGAGGGATCCGGGAGGGAAGGCCATCACCGCATCCTCTTCGTAGAGTGCGGCGACGGCGTCTGCGTCACCAGCGTTGGCGAACTGCACAAAAAGCTTCGCGATGTCTTCCGGGGTTCCGGCCTTCTGAACGTCATCTGTTGTTGTCATGCTTCCATCGTTCTACCGCACCGGCGATAAGTCCAAGATCTAGTTTGTCTCGCAGCTAGAATTAGCAGTTATGGAACTTCGGCAACTCGAGTACTTTGTCGCTGTCGTTGAGGAAGCTAATTTCACTCGCGCCGCCGAGCGGCTTCACGTAGCCCAGCCGGGTGTGAGTGCGCAGGTCAAAAGGCTGGAACGTGAGCTGGGGCAGGAATTGCTCGACCGTAGTGGTCGAACCGTTCGTCTGACCGACGCCGGGCGAGCTGTCCTCCCACACGCCTACGCTGCACTTGCTTCCGTTCAGAGCACCCGCGACGCTGTCGATGCCCTGAACGGACTTGTTCGCGGCTCCGTTTCGGTCGGGATGGTTACCGCCTGCGCTTCCGCCGACCTCACAGATCTGCTGAGTCGGTTGCACAACAAACACCCCGGACTGGACATTTCGCTGGCCGAGGACGATTCGCGCAGTCTGCTTGCCGGAGTGTTGGACGGAACCTTCGACATAGCCGTCATCGGGGTGGCGGGAGAGCTGCCGGAAGGGCTCGAATCGAGGGTGATCACCGACGAACGACTGGTGGCCGGAGTGGCAACGGATCATCCGCTGGCCGAGGTGTCGTCTCTACCGTTTGCCGAACTCGCCACGCGATCGGTCATCTGTCTGCCGGAGGGAACCGGTATCAGGACGTGTCTGAACTTCGCGTGCGCCGCGGCCGGCACCACGCCGACGGTTGCGCTCGAGGCAAGCAACCTCGGCATCATCGTTTCATTGGCAGCGCAGGGGCTGGGAATGGCCGTGCTTCCCGAGTCGGCAGTGGGGGAGTTGCATCGGATCGATCTCGAACCGGAGGCGCGATCTCGGCTGGAATTGGTCTGGCGTTCGTCGGGCGGCAAGAATCCTGCGGCCTCCGCTCTCATCGATCTTGCGAGAGCTGTTCCCGCCGAGTGAGTTCGGCCTGCGCCCGATCCAATCCGCCGTGCTCGAGAGCAGCCAACCTCGACCTGTCCTTCCAGACGATGGTGCCGCGTCGCCGGACGATGACCGACATCGTTCCAAAGAGATGCTCGAGCGCTCCTGGCACGTTTCGACGCTCGGCAGGTATCGGAACAGGAAGTATGTGTGCGTCGGCGATGGGTGCGGTCCCGTCGATGTCGACGCTCCACTTCCGGCTGTAACCCCGAAGCGTCCAGCGATCGTCGGACACCGTCGTCTCCACCTGTGACGTCAGAGGATTACCCAGCCGCAACACCGTTCCGTCCGGTAGCGCGGCAACGACGGCGGTGACCTCGGTGCGCAGAGGTCCGGCGCTGACCTGTCCGCCGGCAAACGCCACGCAGGCTCGAGGATCGGTGAACCCTTGTGCCTGTCCCCACCACCAGGATTCCGGGAATCCTCCCTTTCCCCAGTTTTTCTCGCCGTACACCTGCGCTCCGGTGAGATCCCAGCTCTGTCCGTCGATGACGGCGCTTCCCTCGACCCGGCCGCCGAGCAGCCACGGATGCCAGTACTGATTGAGTGCGGGAACTGATTGGAAGTAACTCGACCCCCCCGAAGCGGCGGTGCGGCCAGAATCGCTGATTACTGATGCGTACGTCGAGATGACTGTCGCCGAAATCGACCTGGAGTCGATCGGCATTGCCGCGGAAAGCGTTGTCGGCGTAGGCCCCCAGGATACGGGGATCGGCCGATCCGTTCGGATGCTCAGCAGTGCGGAGGAATCCGCCTGGGTGTGCCGCGAGACCGAGCGTCGACCAGCTGCCGCCGTCGGCCTTGTTGATTCCGGCGAGCGCGATCACCACCCGTCCGCTGTCTGGCATCGTGAATCGCCAGAAGTAACCCTCCATCGCAACGTCATGGGAGGCAAGCAAATTGCCGTACGGCAGGGTGGCACCCGAGGCGCGGTACGCGGGAAGCTTCACGGTCCCAGTACTGCCTGTGATGCGGTGACCTGAGCGACGAGGCGGCCCTCGTCGTCGCGGATCTCGGTCACCACCGCGACGGTGCTGCGCCCCGCGTGCAGTGGCCGGGCGGTGGCGGTGACCGTGCCCTTGCGCACGCCGCGAGTGAAGACGGTCGACGAACTGGTGGTGGACGTACTTGCGCCGGACGGCAGATTGAGGAATGCACAGACGGCGCCGACGCTGTCTGCCAGCGTCATCAAGGCGCCGCCGTGCATTCCGTTGCCGGCGGTGGTGCGGTGGCTGTCCCAATCCAGATGGCCGACAACCTGTTCGGGTGCCGCGCTGTCCAACTGAATTCCGGTGTGGACTGCAAAAGGCATGCTCGCGACAAGTTGTTCGAGGTCCATGCCTACCGATGTTAACGAGCCGCCGAAACCTCCGTCGGGACTTCGGTTTATCGAGGGCGGTGACTCACAGGGGCAGGGCGGTTTCCGACAGCCCTTCCGGCGCGTTGCGACGACGGAACCACTCGGTGCCGAATGCCGCGGCGAGCTGCTCCGTCGGCATTTCGAGGAACGGGCCGAAATCGCCGACCTGCGTTGCGTGCGCGTACATGGCCGCGCGCTTGGACGAGATCACCGAACTGACATCGACCGCGGTGGTGAGTTGGTCAGCCGGAAGCCCGAACGATTCGATGTCCGGCGGCTGCGCCTCCTCGGTCCACTCGGGGTTGGCCTGCATCAGCATCTTCATGTGATCGCGGTTGGTGGACGCCTCGTAGACGAACGGCGTGCCCGCGAGTTCTGCAGCACGAACGCCGACGTGGTGGACCTGGATGTGATCCGGGTGGCCGTATCCGCCGTTGGGGTCGTAGATGGTCAGGACATCGGCGTTCTCTTCACGAAGAACCTCGGCCAGACGCTCGGCGGCCTTCTCGACGTCGACGTTGCAGAACGCTTCCGGATTCTCGTTCTCGGGCGTACCCACCATCCCCGAATCCGGGTAGTGCAGGGACACGACGCGACTGGCACCCAACGCGTCGGTGGACGCCTCGAGCTCACGGCTGCGGCGCTGAGCCAACGTCTCGTATTCGTCCAACAGTCCGTCGGGGAATTCACCGAGAGCACCGTCGGTAGCGGTGACGACTACGACGCGGTGACCTGCGTCGGCGGCCATTCTCATCACGCCGCCCGTAGTGAAAACTTCGTCATCGGGATGGGCGTGGAAACACACCAGGACACTCATTCGCGCAATCGTAAGGCAAGTTACCGACAGGTCAACCCGAGCGCACAGTGAAAACGATTTGTCGAGTCGGCCTCGGCTCTGTGAACCTTGTTCAGTGCACGAGAAGCTGACATGAGCGAATCCACCAACAAAGGCCTGCTGAGCGCCTACCGCGAGATCTTTGCCGCCCCCGGATCGGTCGCCTTCTCGGCCGCCGGATTTGTCGCAAGGCTGCCGATCGCCATGATCGGTATCGGAATCGTGACGATGATCTCGCAACTTCGTGGTGACTACGCGCTCGCCGGCGCGCTCGCCGCGGTTTTTGCGCTCTCGTCGGCGATCATCGCGCCCGCGGTCTCGCGTGCGGTCGACCGCTTCGGACAGCGAGCGGTCCTGCCGATTGCCGCAGCCGTGAGCGTCACCGCGATCGGGGCGCTCCTGCTCGCAGTCCGGATGGAAGCTCCCGACTGGCTGCTGTTCGTTCTGGTCGTCCCCGGCGGCGCCACTCCGACGATCGGCGCGATGATTCGCGCCAGGTGGGTGGCGATCTATGTCGGAAAACCTCAGCTGCGCACCGCCTTCGCCTTCGAATCGGTGGTGGACGAGCTCTGCTTCGTGGCGGGCCCGGTCATATCGGTAGGTCTGAGCATCGGGCTCTTCCCCGAGGCTGGACCACTGGCAGGGTTGATCCTGCTGGTCACCGGAACCCTGCTGCTGGTCATACAGCGCGGAACCGAACCGAAGGTGCATCCGCGTCGACCCGGCCGCGGACGATCGGTTCTCGGTAACCACGTGATGTGGATCGTCATCGTGATCATGGTGATGCTCGGAACGATCTTCGGCGTCATCGACGTCGGCGCCATCGCGTTCACCAAGGAACAGAATTCGCCGGGGTCGGCGACGCTGGTCCTCGCGCTGTTCGCCGGCGGTTCGGGAATCGCGGGACTGATCTTCGGGTCGATGCACCCGGCGCGATCGCTGCGCGGGCAGTTGATGATCGCGTCCTCGGCGGTCGCCGTTCTCAGCGTCCCGCTTCTGTTGGTCGGAAACGTGGCCGCACTTGCGGGTGCCTACGTGCTGGCGGGCGCGACCATCGCACCGACGCTCATCATCGCGACAGCCCTGGTCGAACAGATCGTCCCGCCGGAAAAGCTCACCGAGGGAATGACCCTGACGGTTACCGGCCTCGGCGTCGGCGTGGCGCTCGGGTCTGCGCTGGCCGGACAGCTGATCGATCGCTACGGCGTCCCGTCGGCCTACATGCTCGCCGTCGGCGCCGCAGTCGCAGCCTCTATCGTGACGGCATGTCTATTCGTGAAGCCGTCAGCGTCGACGGCACGTCCATCGTCTATCGAGTAACCGGAAATTCGGCGGGGACCCCGCTGGTGTTGCTGCACGGCTGGGCTCAGTCCTCGCAGTGCTGGGGCGAGCAGGTCCTCGCGGACCTGGCCGCGGACTATCGGCTGATCGCTGTCGATCTGCGCGGCCACGGTTACTCCGATGCGCCCGAATCCGGATACGACGACTCCGCGAACTGGGCCGGCGACGTCGCGGCTGTTCTTGCGGCCGAAGGCGTCACCGAGAACGCGATCCTGCTCGGCTGGTCGTACGGCGGTCTGGTGATCTGCGATTACCTGGCAGCGCACGGCACCGGCGCGGTGGCGGGTGCGGTTCTGGTCGGGGCGATCACCAGCATCGGGCGCGGCGAAAAAGGTGGCAAGGTCGGCTCGGCGATGCGTAGCGCGGTTCCCGGCGCGATGTCCGAAGATCCGCGCGAGGCGATCCGTGCACTCGGCGCTTTCGGCAATGCTCTCACCGGCCCATCCGAAGGCAAGGGTGCAGCGTCGCAGGCCTTGTTCGGGTACAGCCTCTCGACGCGTCCGCGGGTGCGCGCAGCACTGTTCAACCGTGCTGTCGGTCACGACGAGTTGCTTCGCAACCTGGATATCCCCGTTCTCGTTCTGCACGGAACCGACGACTCCGTCGTCGACGTGAGCGCAGGTAAGCACGCCGAGGAACTGATTCCCAAGTCCCAGGCGTCGTACTGGGAAGGCTGCAATCACGGCCCGTTCGTGGAGGATCCGACACGATTCGTGTCCGAAGTGCGAACCTTCATCTCGAGCCTCGGTTAGAGTTCGCGCCCGGTGAGGGGGCAGTATGGAGTCGTGACGCCCATGCACATTTCGCGCCCTCGCCGGGTGGCCGTTCTCTCGGTCCACACCTCGCCATTGGCGCAACCCGGCACCGGTGACGCGGGTGGGATGAACGTCTACGTTCTGCAATCCGCCATTCAGCTCGCCAAACGTGGCGTCGAGGTGGAGATATTCACCCGCGCGACGTCCTCGGCCGACGCACCTGTGGTGGACGCCGCTCCCGGAGTGCGGGTTCGGAACATTGCTGCTGGTCCCTTCGAAGGGCTGGACAAGGCGGATCTGCCGACTCAACTGTGTGCCTTCGTCGCAGGAGTTCTGCGGGAGGAAGCGCGCCACGAGCCCGGGTACTACAGCCTGATTCACTCGCACTACTGGTTGTCCGGTCAGGTCGGCTGGCTGGCCCGCGACCGCTGGGGCGTGCCCCTCGTACACACCGCCCACACCCTCGCGGCGGTGAAGAATCTTTCGCTTGCCGAGGGAGACACCCCGGAGCCGGCAGCACGTCAGATCGGCGAGCAGCAAGTAGTCGCCGAGTCCGATCGCCTGGTCGCCAACACCACCGACGAAGCCAAGGCGCTGCACGAGTTGTACGGCGCAGATCCCACGCGTATCGACGTCGTGGCTCCCGGCGCCGATCTCACCCGCTACCGACCGGGCGATCGCGATTCCGCCCGCGCGTCGTTGGGGTTGGACCCGGGCGAGGTCGTCGTGACTTTCGTCGGCCGGATCCAACCTCTGAAAGCGCCGGACGTTCTGCTGCGTGCTGCCGCCGAAGTGATCAGCCGTCGCCCCGAGTTGCCGTTGCGCATCCTCGTCGTCGGCGGGCCGTCCGGAACTGGCCTCGCGCGGCCGGACGTGCTGATCGAACTGGCACGCTCACTCGGCATCACCGCGCAGGTGACGTTCTTGCCGCCGCAGGCTCCTGAGCGTCTCGCCGATGTCTACCGTGCCTCGGATCTGGTTGCGGTGCCGAGCTATTCGGAGTCCTTCGGATTGGTCGCCATCGAAGCTCAAGCCTGCGGAACTCCCGTGATCGCCGCCGACGTCGGCGGACTGGGAGTAGCCGTACGCAACGGTGAGACCGGCCTGCTGGTTCAAGGACACCGCACCGAAGACTGGGCCGGCGCCCTCGAATCCTTGGTGACAGCACCGACGCGCTTGGCCGAACTCGCCGCGCAGGCACCGCGTCACGCCGAAAATTTCTCGTGGGAACACACCGCGGACGGTTTGCTCGAGAGCTATCGCAAAGCCGCAGTCAACTACAACAACGGAACCGGTCCCAGCGACTTCTCGCCCCGCCGTGCGCGGGGTCTGTGGCGTCTGCGCCGGACCGGGGGAGTGCGTACATGAGCAGCATTTCGGACACCATCGAGCAGGCTCTCACCGAGCGCGAACTCGACTTCACCAGAAAAGACGACGCGCATTTCATCGTCGAACTTCCCGGTGAACACAAACTCAAGACGTCGACTCTGCTCACCGTCGGCAATCACGGTGTGCGGGTCGAGGCCTTCGTGTGCCGCAAGGTGGACGAGAACTTCGAAGGCGTCTACAAGTTCCTGCTCAAGCGCAACCGTCGTCTGTACGGGGTGGCGTACACACTCGACAAGGTCGGGGACATCTACCTCGTCGGCAAGATCGCGGAGCATGCGGTGACCGCCGATGAACTCGACCGAGTGCTCGGTCAGGTTCTCGAAGCCGCCGACGGCGATTTCAACGTCATCCTCGAACTCGGCTTCTCCTCGTCCATCAAGCGTGAGTGGGCGTGGCGGGTGTCGCGAGGCGAGTCGCTGGCGAATCTCGAACCGTTCAAGCACCTCATCGAGGAAGAGCCCGCGCAGAGCTGATCGAGCGGGGTGAGACACATCGCGGATGTGTCACGTAAAGTGGCCTTTACTTGTGACTGTCGTCACGGAATAATACTGTTCCCGTGAGTCACAGTAAGTTGGTCACACCACCCCGCCGCGCAACTTTTCGAGGAGCACAGTGAGCTTCAAGAGTCCGTTCCCCGACGTTGAAATCCCCAACCTCAGCGTCTACGACTTCCTGTTCGGAAACACCGACCCCGCAGACCTCGACAAGACGGCCTTCGTCGAGGGCAGTTCGGGCGCAGTCACCACATACGCTTCGCTGATCGCACAGATCAACGGCGTTGCAGGCGCACTCGCAGGGCGCGGACTCGCCGTCGGCGACGTGGTCGGGCTGCATTCGCCCAACGTCCCGGCCTTCGGTTCCGTCTTCCACGGCATCCTTCGTGCCGGCGGCGTCGCGACCACGATCAACGCGCTCTACACCGCCGAGGACATCGCCAAGCAGCTCACCGATTCCAAGGCCAAGTTCCTCTTCACCGTCTCGCCGCTCCTGCCGCAGGCAAAGGCAGCTGCTGACCTGGTCGGTATCCCGGCCGAGAACGTGTTCGTGCTCGACGGGGCCGAAGGCCACCTCTCGCTGCGTGATCTGCTCGGCGAGGGTGCAGCGGCGCCCGAGGTCTCCTTCGATCCGGCCACCCAGCTCGCGGTGCTGCCGTACTCCTCGGGCACCACCGGCCGACCCAAGGGGGTCATGCTCACTCATCGCAACCTCGTGGCCAACGTCTGCCAGATCATTCCGCGGATGGGCATCGAGACCGACGACAAGATCCTCGCGGTCCTACCGTTCTTCCACATCTACGGCATGACGGTCCTGCTCAACGCTGCGCTCTACCGCCGCGCGAGCCTCATCACGATGCCGAAGTTCGATCTCGTCGAGTTCCTGCGGATCGTCGCCGAGCAGAAGTCGACGTACATCTTCGTCGCACCGCCCGTTGCCGTCGCGCTGGCAAAGCACCCGCTCGTCGATCAGTACGACCTCTCGAGCGTGCACACCATCTTCTCCGGTGCGGCCCCGCTCGACGCGGCGCTCGGCAAGGCCGTCGCCGACCGGTTGAACTGCCACGTCCGCCAGGGCTACGGCATGTCCGAGATGAGCCCGGTCTCGCACGCGATCCCGTTCGATCGTGACGACATCGCCCTCGACACGTGCGGTCCGACCATCGCCAACATGGAATGCAAGCTCGTCGACCCCGGAACGGGCGAAGAGGTCGCGTACCCGGCTCTCGGCTCGGACGGCGTCAGCGAGCCCGGCGAACTGTGGTGCAAGGGCCCGAACATCATGCTCGGCTACCTCGGCAACGACCAGGCCACCAAGGACACCCTCGACGACGACGGTTACCTGCACACCGGTGACATCGCGACCGTCGACGGCGACGGCGTCGTCAAGATCGTCGACCGCCTCAAGGAACTGATCAAGTACAAGGGCTACCAGGTTCCCCCGGCGGAACTCGAGGCCTTGCTGCTGACCCACCCGCAGATCGCCGACGCCGCAGTGATCGGCGTGCTCGACGCTGAGGGCGAAGAGGTTCCGAAGGCATTCGTCGTGCTCCAGGACGGCGCCGAGTTGACCGAAGACGACGTGATCTCGTTCGTCGCCGAGCGCGTCTCGCCGCACAAGAAGGTTCGCCAGGTTTCGTTCATCAGCACCGTGCCGAAATCCGCGGCCGGAAAGATCCTCCGCAAGGATCTGCGAACTGCGGAAGTAGCCCCGAGCTGATTTCCGGACAGGGTTGATCAAGAAGGGTTCCGGTACTCGTGCCAGGATGAACGCCATGAGTATCGGAACCCTGGTCCTGCTCCGCCACGGCGAGAGCGAATGGAATGCACTCAATCTGTTCACCGGCTGGGTGGACGTACACCTGACAGACAAGGGCATGGCCGAGGGCAAGCGCGCCGGCGAACTGCTCGCCGAGCACAACCTGTTGCCCGACGTTCTCTACACGTCTCTGCTGCGCCGCGCGATCAGCACAGCCAACCTCGCGCTCGACGCCGCCGATCGCCACTGGATCCCGGTAGTGCGCGACTGGCGTCTCAACGAGCGCCACTACGGCGCTCTGCAGGGCAAGAACAAGGCGCAGACCAAGGAAGAGTACGGAAACGAGCAGTTCATGCTCTGGCGTCGTAGCTACGACACCCCGCCGCCCGCCATCGAAGCCGGCAGCGAGTACAGCCAGGACACCGATCCCCGGTACGCGAACCTCGACGAGGTCCCCTTGACCGAGTGCCTGCTCGACGTCGTCAAGCGTCTGATCCCGTACTGGGAGGACACCATCTCCCAGGAGCTGCTCGCCGGTCGGAACGTGCTGGTCACCGCGCACGGCAACTCGCTGCGTGCGTTGGTCAAGCACCTCGACGGCATCTCGGACGAGGACATCGCGGGCCTGAACATCCCGACCGGAATCCCGCTGCGTTACGACCTCGACGAGAACCTGAAGCCGCTCAATCCCGGCGGCACCTACCTGGATCCGGAGGCCGCAGCTGCCGGCGCCGCCGCGGTGGCGAATCAGGGCGGAAAGTAGCAACCCGATGATGTGCGTCGAGGCCCCCCGAACAGTGATTTCGGGGGGCCTCGGCCAACAGCAGATGAACGACGAACCAACGCCGTCCACCTGGCGGAT
>NZ_LVCT01000627.1:0-1908 GCF_001647205.1 Rhodococcus sp. EPR-134 | reverse complement strand
TCGCCGGCTTGGTCGGCTACCTCGTCGGCGGGGTGCTGGTACCCAGGCTGTCGTCGCGCCAGAGTCAGCGCTCGGACGAACAGACCGGGCTCACGATGTCCCAGGTTCTCGACCTCATCGTGTTGGCTTCGGAAAGCGGTATCGCCGTCGTCGACGGTTTTCACGACGTCGTGCTCTTCAATCCTCGCGCCGAGGAACTCGGTCTCGTCAAGAATCGTCTGGTCGACGAGCGAGCTTGGCGGGCTGCTCAGGAAGTTCTGCGGACGGGTCAACCCGTCGAGGTCGATCTGACGGCGCAGACCGCTCAGCGGGGCCGCGACAAGATCGCGGTACGTGGCACGGCCCGGTTGCTCAGCAAGGACGATCGCAACTTCGTGGTCCTGTTCGCCGACGACGATTCCGAGCAGGTCCGCATGGAGGCGACCCGACGCGATTTCGTCGCGAACGTCAGCCACGAACTCAAGACGCCGGTCGGTGCGATGAGCCTGCTCGCGGAGGCGCTGCTCGAGTCCGCTGACGACCCGGAATCGGTGCGCCACTTCGGCGAACGGGTGCTCGGTGAGTCGATTCGTCTGGGCAAGATGGTCACCGAGTTGATCGCACTCTCGCGTCTGCAAGGTGCCGAGAAGCTGCCGGATCTCGACGTGGTCGACGTCGACACCGTGGTGTCCGAAGCACTGTCGAGGTCGAATCTGTCGGCCGAGGCCGCCGGGATCACGGTCACCACCGACCATCCGAGTGGGCTGGAAGTGCTCGGGGATCAGACTCTCCTCGTCACGGCATTGTCCAACCTCATCGAGAACGCTATTGCGTACTCGCCCAAGGGTTCTCCGGTGTCCGTCAGTCGTTCGGTGCGCGGCGACAATGTCGCGATCGCAGTCACCGACCGAGGAGAAGGCATCGCGAAAGCGGACCAGGAGCGAGTGTTCGAGAGATTCTTCCGCGTGGACAAGGCGCGGTCACGGCAGACCGGTGGAACCGGTCTGGGGCTGGCGATCGTCAAACACGTCGCGGCCAATCACAACGGCTCCATCGAACTGTGGAGCAAACCGGGTACAGGGTCTACCTTCACGTTGCAGATACCGGCACACGTGGAGTCGGACGACGACATCGACTCTGACGACGCGGGAACCGCCGGTTCCACGCGGATCGGCAGACGAGAACAAGGCAGTAGAGAAAACGGCATGGAGGCCAAACGATGACGAGTGTGCTGATCGTGGAGGACGAGGAGTCCTTGGCGGACCCGCTGGCGTTCCTGCTCCGCAAGGAGGGCTTCGAGACCACCATCGTCAACGACGGACCGTCGGCGTTGGCGGAATTCGATCGCTCCGGAGCGGACATCGTCCTGCTCGACCTCATGCTGCCCGGCATGAGTGGCACGGACGTCTGCAAGGCGCTGCGGTCGCGCTCCGGCGTTCCCGTCATCATGGTGACGGCGCGTGACAGTGAGATCGACAAGGTTGTCGGCCTGGAACTCGGTGCGGACGACTATGTGACCAAACCGTATTCGGCGCGCGAGCTGATCGCCCGCATCCGTGCGGTGCTGCGCCGCGGGGTGGAGAACGAGGCGGACCTCGCCTCCGACAACGGGGTGCTCGAGGCCGGACCGGTACGGATGGACGTCGAGCGCCACGTCGTGCAGGTCGCGGGTAACCCGGTGACGTTGCCGCTCAAGGAGTTCGATCTCCTCGAGTACCTGCTCCGCAACTCCGGTCGGGTGCTGACCCGCGGACAGTTGATCGACCGCGTCTGGGGCGCCGACTACGTCGGTGACACCAAAACCCTTGACGTACACGTGAAGCGGTTGCGTTCGAAGATCGAATCGGATCCGGCCAAGCCGGAACATCTGGTCACGGTCCGTGGATTGGGTTACAAGCTCGAAGCGTGATCGAACCTCGTCGAGAAGAA
>NZ_LVCT01000626.1:0-5661 GCF_001647205.1 Rhodococcus sp. EPR-134 | reverse complement strand
ACACGTCCGGTTTCACCTCGAGCGGCTCGATGCCCTTCTTGAGCGCCATGGAATGCAGAGCGCAGCCCTCGCCTCCGGCAAAACCCGGCCGGTTGAGGAAGATGCACGCTCCTTTGTAGCGGCGGGTGCGCAGCGCGGGCTCGTCCTCGAGGTCGTCTTCTTCGACGTAGCCCTTCTTGCCGAGACCCTTTTCCATGAACTGCCAGTCTTCGGCTGTGAGCATTTTCACTGACGCATCGAGCTTGTCCTGATCTTCCTGATCGGAGAGGAAAGCGCCGTGCGAGCAGCAACCGTCGTCCGGGCGGTCTCCGATGATGCCCTGACACGCCGGCGTGCCGAACACGCAGGTCCAATGCGAGAGCAACCACGTCATATCAGCGGAAATGAGGTGTTCGGAGTTATCCGGATCGACAAATTCGACCCATTCGCGCGGGAAATCGAGATCGACCTCGGGGCTCGGAGTCATCTTGTGGGACCGGTCTGGGTTACCTGCTGTCACAAGGGCCGACCGTAGACCCAGTAACGTGGCGATGTGCGACTAGGGGTACTCGACGTCGGAAGCAATACCGTCCATCTATTGGTTGTGGACGCCCATCGGGGCGGCCACCCAACACCCATGAGCTCGACCAAGTCCACGTTGAGGCTGGCAGAAAACACTGACGACCGCGGCGATATCACCACGTCAGGAGCCGATCGGTTGGTGTCGACGGTTTCCGAATTCGCCGGTATCGCCAAGACGTCCGGGTGCGAGGAAATGATGGCTTTTGCCACTTCCGCGGTCCGTGACGCCAACAATTCCGAAGCCGTACTCGCCCGCGTCCGCGCCGAGACCGGAGTCAACCTCGAGGTTCTGTCCGGGGTCGACGAAGCCCGCTTGACCTTTCTGGCCGTGCGCCGCTGGTACGGCTGGAGCGCCGGACGCATCCTGAACCTGGACATCGGCGGCGGCTCGCTCGAACTCACAGCAGGTGGTGACGAGGATCCGGACGTCGCCTTCTCACTGCAACTCGGTGCCGGACGGTTGACGCGCGACTGGCTACAGGCCGATCCGCCGGGCAAGCGCCGGGTCGCTGTGTTGCGCGACTGGCTGGACGCGGAGTTGGTCGGACCAGCCAAGGAACTGCGCGCCGCCGGCGACTGGGACCGCACGGTCGGGACTTCGAAGACCTTCCGATCGTTGGCTCGGCTCACCGGCGCGGCCCCTTCTGCCGCAGGCCCCCGGGCAAAACGGACCCTGACTTCCAGCGGACTCAGGCAACTCATAGCCTTCATATCCAGGATGACGGCGGCGGACCGTGCAGAATTGGAAGGAGTGAGCTCGGATCGGTCACAGCAGATTGTGGCCGGCGCGCTCATCGCAGAGGCAACCATGCGGGCGCTCGGAGTGGACGAACTGGAAATTTGTCCCTGGGCACTGCGTGAGGGTCTGATTCTGCGAAAGCTCGACACAGAAATGGGCGGTGAATTGGTGGTGAGTGCTTGATGACCGAGGACAGTCAGCAGATTTCCGTAGCGGAACTGCTCAAGCGGAACGGTCAGAGCGTCGAATCCCGAGGTGGACGACGCCGGCGCGGCGTAGCCGGTGGCATCTCCGTCGCCGAACTGACGGGTGAGATCCCGATCGTTCGCCAGTCGGGATCGCGCGCGGCCGCCGAGCCCGAGTCCGACGAACCAGCAGCCCAGCCCGAAGCCGCTGCGCCGGAAAACTCTGCACCTTCAGCGCCGGCCGAGGCTGTTGCGGAAACCGCCAAGTCAGCCGAACCGGCACCGAAGGTTCCCGCTGATCGCACCGCAGCCTTCGCCGTCTCGTTCGACGACGACGATGACGATGACGAGCCGCAGGCACCCAAGGGTGAGTCGAAGCCGGTTGCTGCGCCGCCGGTCACCACTCCGAAGCCGACTTCCACACCTTCGCCGGGACAGACCTCGAAGTCCTCGCCCGGGCAGTGGGTGAGCCGGGCACCGCTCAACTCCTCGTCACCGACGCAGGTAACGCAGGAACCAGCCCTGCTGTCGGGTCAGACCCTGGCGGGCGACCTGATGCGTCAGGAGCGCGCCGCAACGCAGTCGCCGTCGTTGCGTCCGCCGATCCTGCCGCCGCGTGTCCCCACTCCCGTCGCCAAGGCACCTGCACAGACCGCTCCCGCTCCGGCCGCGCCGGAAGAGAGCACCGAACTGATCGACAAGATCGCAGACGCGGATGCCGGCGAGGCCGAATCCACCGCCGTGGTCGATCTGGTCAAGGCGCCGGCTGTCGATGACGGTGCAAAAAAGACCAGTGCCGCCGCGGAGTCCGATGTCGAAGCCGAACCGGCAGCGGAAGAGGCAGGCGAGCGTAACTCGATCCGTGAATGGGCAGTGCTTGCCGGTCAGGTGGTTGTTGCACTGATCGTCGGCGGCGCGATGTTCAAGGGCTTCGAGAAGCTGTGGGACATGCTGCCGTGGGTGGCGTTGGTGCTCGCGCTGATCGTGATCGTCGGCCTGGTTGCCGTCGTGCGGGTTCTGCGGAAGACGGACGACATCACGAGTTTCGTGATCGCGGTGGTCGTCGGCATGATCGTGACGCTCGGTCCACTGGCGTTCTTGTTGACCTCGGGTTGATCGGACGATGATCGGGGGATCGCAGCGCATGGTTCGTCGGCCGATAGCCGTCGGCTTGTCGACGGCTTCGGTATATCCGGAGAACACGGAAGCAGCATTTCGCTACGCCGCTGATCTCGGATACGACGGTGTCGAACTGATGGTGTGGGCCGAATCCGTGAGTCAGGACATCGGTGCTGTTGCCGCCCTCGTTCGCAAGTACGCCATTCCGGTGCAGGCCGTGCATGCGCCGTGTCTGCTGATTTCGCAGCGCGTGTGGGGTTCCGATCCGGTCGAGAAGCTCGAGCGTTCGGTGCGCACCGCCGAAACCTTGGGAGCGACGACGGTGGTCGTCCACCCGCCGTTCCGGTGGCAGCGCAAGTACGCCGAAGGCTTCGCGGAACAGGTTGTCGATCTCGAATCGAAGAGCAGCGTCGTTGTGGCGGTGGAGAACATGTTCCCCATGCGCGCCGACAGCTTCTTCGGGGGCAAGGACAAGTCCGCGGAGCGTCTGCGTAAGCGTGGCGGTCCGGGGGCAGCGTTGTCCGCGTTCAGTCCGTCGTACGACCCGACCGATTCCGATCACGCTCACTACACTCTCGACCTGTCGCACACCGCGACGGCGGGCATGGATGCCCTGGAGTTGGCCTCCCGTATGGGCAAGGGGCTCGAGCACCTGCACCTGGCCGACGGTCGCGGGGCGTCGATGGACGAGCACCTGATTCCGGGGCATGGCTCACAGCCGTGCGCGGAGTTGTGTCAGCAATTGGCTGCGAGCGAATTCAGCGGCCAGGCAGTCATCGAGATCAACACGCAGAACGCGCGCACCCGGCGGGAGCGGTCGTCGATGCTGGCGCAGGCGCTCGCGTTTGCACGCGAGCACCTGGCACGCTCAGCGGTGGCCGGCAAATAGCGCAGCTTCGAACTGCGCGCGTACCTTCTCGACGTGTGCGTCGAGGTCTTTGGTCTCCCAGCCTTCGGTCGAGATGGGATCGAGCACCGAGACATAGACCGGGCCTGGATGGGCGACAAGCGAATTGCGCCACATCCGTTCACCCGCGTTGTGAATCACCACGGGCACGATCGGCACACCGGCTTGGATCGCCAAGTGGAATCCACCCTTCTTGAAAGGGCCCAGACGTGGCGTCGGAGAACGGGTGCCCTCCGGAGCTATGACTATCGAGACACCATTCTTCAGCTTGTCGACTGCCGGTTGCAGTGCAGCCTTCGCCTTCGTGGTGTCGGTGCGGTCGATGTAGGCGACGTCGAGCAGTGCACCGACGGGCATGAACCGCGGATCGCTTGCCGCTTCCTTCTTCGCGACGCCGGTCACGTCACGCTTGATCACGGTGCCCAGGACCAACATGTCCAGGGAACTCTGATGGTTGAACATGAACACCGCCGGGCGGTGATCCCACACGTTGTGCTCGCCGTCGATCTCGACGTCGATGCCCAGCAGTGAGAGCGAGATGTCGGGGCCGTACGTGCCGACCAGGTTCGCACCCAGTTGACGGTTCCCGGTGAGAATGCCTGCCGACGCACCGAGGGCGGCGGTGGCAGCAAGCGCGCCCATGGCCGTCGCCGTTCGGATCGTGGAGATCGGTGTTGCGCCTCGTTGCGGTTTACGCAGGCTGACCGAAGGCCAGTGATTGCGCAACGCGATCTTGGCCAGACCACGATCGGGATTCAACGCGACAGGTCGCCCGACGGCCTCGAGCATGAAGACGTCTTCGACACCGTTGGAGTACGCAAACGCGTTCTTCAGATCGGCGCCCATCTTCTCGGCATAGCCTGCAAGGGCATTGGCCTTGGCCGGCCCCCACAGTGCGGGCGAAGACAGTTCGCCGGTGAGCATGCCGTCGACGACTTCGGGCTCGGTGCACAGCACGTCTTCGATGTCGAGATCTTCGGCGACGTACTTGGCCTGGAACGGAGTCGCCGACGTAGCCATCACGATCGTGTGGCCGGCTCGCCGGTGTGCCGCCAGTAGCCCGCGGGCTTCCGGGTAGATCATCGCGGCGATCTCCTGCTTGAACAGCCGTCGGCCCCAGTCGTTCAGTTCCTCGACGGTACGGCCGCCCAAGGCTCGAACGCCGATGTCCATCAGTGCTCCGACGTCAGCACCGCGGAATTGGGTGTCGATCGCGGCACCGGTGGTGCGCAAGAGTTCGCCGACGCTGATATCCAAGCGTCGCAGGCGGTCTCGGTACACAACGCTGGCCGAGTACCCGCTGATCAAGGTGCCGTCGAGGTCGAAGGCGGCGATCGTTCCGGGCCCGGGCGGGGCGGCTTCGATGGCGGAGTGCAGACGCTCGAGTCCGGTCACAGTCCTACTTCCTCGTTCGCGGCGGGCGCTCGGTTTGCTTCTGGAATGGTCACTACCGCGGCGGCGTCCGGTACCGGCATCGCCACCTGATCGAGTCGTGCATGCGCGAGTGCGCGAAGGTGACGCAGGCGCTCGACCTGAACCTTGATCTCGGCAGCGAATGCCAGGCGCCTGGCCCGGACTCCGTCGTCGTCGACTTCGATCAAGTTACGGTTGCGCGCCAAATTCAGTGCGGTGGCGAACAACTCACCGGAGACGGATTCGTTGCTGGCGATCTGCTGCCGCAGTCGACGCTGATGTGCGACGTCGATGCAGTTGCTGATGAACGACTTTTCGTCGAACGATGTCGAAATCGGCGCGAGCACAAGCTGATCGGCGACAACCTGGTACGCCTCGAGGAACGGTTGGAGCACGCGGTGCGCGAGGTACGGGCGAACCGTCTCGATCATGTGCTCGGTTCGTTTGTCGTCGGCCATGACGGTTTCCCACTCGGGGTCGATCAGCGTCAGCTCGGTCCGCATCTCCTGCTCGAACGTGTCCCGGTCACTGAAGAAGAACTCGAATTTCAACAAATCTCGGATGCGCTTGGCCTCTGCCCACCCGTCCCCGATGGGGTCCTCGAACCGCTCTTCGACGGCTGCCTGAAGTACGAGTTCGGTGATGGCACGCACGACAAGAAAGTGAATCGTGTTGTTGCGGTAGAAGGCAGCGACAAGATGCTGGTCCTTGCCGAGGTAGAAGACCTGCTCGCCGCC
>NZ_LVCT01000625.1:0-11559 GCF_001647205.1 Rhodococcus sp. EPR-134 | reverse complement strand
TCGGAAGATTTCGCGCGGTGATGTAGCCGAACAGCGGCGTGAGAATCGCGGTGAGTTCACGAACTGTCAACGCCCGGTCTTCGATTCCGAGGAACGCCAACATCGCCAGTGAAGACACGGTCACCGGGGTGACCTCGTTGATGCGGTGACACACCTCGATGCCGGCCTTCTGAATGGCGAGGCGCTGATCGGTTTCCTGGCTGAGTGCGTCCGCGAGTGAGAGCGGCCGGCCGATGGTCACGTGCGCGACACCGTTGCGTTTTCCCTGGGCGCGTACGTAACCCACCATCCAGCGCAGGCCTTCCGGTGTCTTCTCGGCGCCGAGCGCCTCGGCAGCCATGGCCCCGACCTCGTAGAGTTGGTCGTAGCTCAGCGCAACCGGGACGAGGTACACGTCGGACGCTCCGCTGACCTGAAATGCCTTGGTCAGGTAGGTCAGGAGACCGAAGCGCGGCGGGCGTAGTTTCCCGGTACGTCCGCGTCCACCTTCGATGTACCACTCCAGATTGAAGCGCTTGGTCAGCAGATAGCGCATGTACTCGTGCATCGACCACTTGTAGACCTCGTCGTTGCCGATGCTTCGACGAATGAAGACGGTGCCGCTGCGCTTGAGGATCGAGCCCATGGGCCAGAAACTGATGTTGAGGCCGCCCATGACGTGATTGAGCGGCAAGCCGTTCGCGATCAACGCCGGACGCAGGACGAGGGGATCGAGGTACGAACGGTGACTGGGGAGGAAGACCAGTGAGTGTTCCTTGTTCAGCTCACGGAGTTCCTCGAAGCGGCTCGTGTCCACGTCCAGCTTGTAGGCGCGAGCGAAGTAGCGGCCCAGGCGATCCCACACCGCGATGGCTTGGCGACTCTGGGTGGCAACCATTTCTTCGAGAGCTTCACGTGCGCGGCGATCGACTTCGGCGACGGCGATGTTCAACCGGTCGGCCAAAGCCATGACCTCGGTGGCGAATCGGCGGGTGTCGGTGATCTCGTCGACGACGAACCGTGACACCTTGTACTGGCCACCCAGTAGGCCCAATTCGGCGCGTTCGAGTGCCAGAGCGGCCTGCCGTCGGATGAACTCCGGTAGCGAACCGCCACCGCTCTTTTCGAGGCGACGCTCGAGATCGCTCAGTGGTGCGGGTTCACCTTCGATGACCTGGCACCGAGAGGGGTCGGTGCGCAGGGTTCTGCGTTGTGCACCGCGTCCGGGGTGGAGAGGATCGCGTGGTGCCAGCGCATCACGTAGTCGCACCGCGACGTTGTGCTTGGTATGGGTGTCCGGAATCCACACCACGCGAAGCGGTGCGAGCATCGGGTCGTCGGTCCGTGCCGCCAGTTCTGCCAGGGTCTTGTCGGTGATGTTGACGGTGACCGGCCGAGTTTCGGATGAGCTTGCCTTGTCGGCAAGCCACTTTCGCAGCACGCCGGCTTCGGCCTCTGTCATGGTTTCGGTGAGGTACACGCGCGGGTTGGTCGTGTTCTCGCTCATGACTCACGCACCTTCCGTTGTGACTCCGAGAGCGACGATCTCGTCCAGGCTCTCCTGCAAGCACTGCATCAGCAGCGCGGGCTTCGTGATCGCGGCGGTGTCGAGATTGATTCCGATACAGCACACCCCGACGTGGGAGACCAGTGTCGCCATCGCCGCGCAACCGGGCGCCGGGCCGAACGGGAACATCCGCTCGATCTTCGCTCCGGCGAGATAGACCGGTACCGGTACGCCGGCGACGTTGCTCGCCTGCAGGTCCAGTCCTGTCGACTGGGACAGATACCAGTTCGCGAGTAGATAGTTCGGCAGGCGAGCGAGGATCGGGGCGGCGACGTCGATAGCGTCCAACGCCGGTTCCTCACGCAGACTCAGAACGATCTCTCGCACCTGCCTGATGCGTTTGGCCGGATCCGTTTCGGAGACCGGGCCGTTGAAGCGAACGGCTGCAAACCGGTTGCCGCCGTTGGCGTCTGCGCCCGTACGCATGCTGATCGGCATACCCATCGGAATGCTGTCGACGGATTGTCCGAAGGCTTCGTGGTAGCGATGGAAGCCGCCGAGCAAAGCGGCGACGTACGCGTCGTTGAGTGAGCCGCCGGCAGCTTTCGCCCCGGCCTTGAGCTCGGGAACACCCACTTCGAGAGTTCCGAACCACCGTCCGAGACCACGATCGTGGAGCAGAGGGGAACCGGAACGAGCTGGGGGAGTGACGATCTTGCGGAGTGAATTGGCGTAACCGAGGACCTCGGAAGCTGTCGTGATCGGACTCGAGATCGCCGTGGTCGCAACATTGGTGGCACCGCGGACCAGCTTGGCGATACGCGAGGGCGCACGCCGGATCTCGCTGACGACCTCCTCGCCGAAGGCGCCCACCGATGACAGATGCTCAGGAGCAGGCGGTGTGCGGTCGGGCTTGTTCGGAGTGGGGTCCGGGCGTCTGCTGTGCAGGAGCGTCATCATCTGGATGCCGCCCATGCCGTCGGTGATGGAGTGGTGAGTCTTGACCACGAACACGGCGCGACCGTCGTCGAGACCTTCGATGAGCAGCGCGCTCCACGGCGGTCGAGCCTTGTCGAAAGGTTCCGTCGCAAGGTGACGACACATGCGCAGTGCGTGATCGAAGTCCGCCGGTGCAGGTAAGCGGACGCGTCGTAGGTGGTAGCCGATGGCGAACTCGGGATCGACGGACCACACCGGATTGCCCAGCTGCATTGCCGGTTCCACTGCTCGCATACGAATACGCGGAACCACGTGCGATGCCCACTCGACTGCGTCGAGAAGTCGATCCCAGTCCGGGGCACGATCGAGTACCTCTACCGCAACGATCGGTGAGCGCAGTTGCGGCTGCGCCTCTTCCATCCGCCACATTCCAGTCTCGAAGTCGGACATCGTGCGGTTCGCCCCCCAGGCGACCGCGGAAAGGTCGACGTCGACCGCGCTAGGAGGAACAAATGGATTGCTGTTGGCCATACGTCAAGAACTCCCTCGGTCTGCGGATCCACCCCGCGCATCTCTGCTTCTAAGTGTGGACCCGCGACCGTGGGCGCGTCCCGGTTTCGGTGTCAGCCGACAGGTGTGACGTTCGTCAGTTAAGGGCTAATCGGACATGCCGGGAAGTTCAGTGCTCAAGAAGTGACGCCGACGGCTTTCAGGGCTATCTCGCGGTAGAGAACACTGACTTCGCGCGGAGTCTGCGGCCCGTCGAGTCGATACCAGAGGACGACGGACTGACACATTCCCAGTAGTGCACGGCCCGTTCCGGTGATGTCCGGGACCGTGAACTCACCGCTCTCGACGCCTGCCGTCAGTACGTCGACGAGTAGGTTCTCGAGCTTCTTTCGCTTGGCGGCGTAGCTCTTTCGTTCCGCGTCCTCGAGGTACCGCAGTTCGGAATCGAGGAAGGCTATGTCGGAGCGACTGGTCATGTGCAGAACACACGCCTCGACGAGATTGCCGAACTGTGCCGTCGGCGACGGTCCGGCAGCGTCGACCGCAGCGCTCGCGCGTGCGGTGACGTTCTCGATGCCCGGTTCCATCAGCGCGACGAGGATGCCCTGTTTGTTGCCGTGGTGGTAATACAGCGTCGGCACGGTGACACCGGCACGTTTTGCGATGTCACGAACCGACGCTCCGTGGTAACCGAGTTCGTGGAACACCTCGAGTGCGGCGGTGAGCAGGGGAGTCAGCGTCAGTGGTTCCACGATGCGCCACTGTTCGTCGGGCTGAGCCTCCGACTGCAAATCCGTCATTCCGCCTGTTCGCTCCGTTCGGAAATTTCTGGTGATGTGCGCAAAGAAGGTTCAACCCTAGCGCAAGGCGTGTCCTCCTTACCGATGCTCGGCCACCATTGGATAGCATCACTATCCAGTAAAGGGTCGAGCGAGTTGGACGGAGGAGCGGTGAAGGTTTCCGAACTGGCCGCACAGTCCGGCGTTGCACTGGCCACTATCAAGTACTACCTCCGTGAAGGTCTGCTGATGCCTGGTGAGCCGACCAGCGCAACGGGAGCGAGGTACGGCGAACAGCACGTCCGGCGACTCGCGTTGATCAGGGCCCTGGCCGGGGCGGGACTCGCGATTCCACGGATTCGCGCGGTGCTCGAACTGGTGGACACTGACGAGCGATCCGAATTCGAGACTTTCGGCCGCGCAATCGCGCAACTACCCCCGTACGTCGAACCTGAACCGGATCCAGAGTTCCCCAGAGCTCGCAAGGTTCTGGAGTTTCTCGGTCAGGTTTTCGAGCCGAGGTACGTGGCGGTCGCGCACCTCGAGCGGGCACTGATCGGCCTCGAGGATGCAGGACTGAGTCTCTCGGACGAGCGCCTGCGCGCCTACGGCGAACACATCCGAGGGATTGCCGAAGTGGAAATCGAGCTGATGCCTACCAGTTCGACCGAGGACGGCATTCGCTATGCGGTCCTCGGAACCGCCATGTACGAACCCGTCCTGACAGCTTTGCGACGCCTGGCGCACCAAGATTTGGCCGCACGACATTTCCCGCAACACCGAGAAAGCACCGAACAGGAAAATCGATGAGCACCAGTCCCTTTCAAGATCTCAATCGCCTCACCTCGCTCGGCGACGGGCGATACACCGCAACGATCGATTCGATCTGGACCATCGGGCCGAAAGTGCACGGCGGCTCCATGATGGCTGTGTGCGCCGCTGCAGCGCGTCAATGTCTGCGAGACGGCGCAGGTGAGAACGACTCGCTTCTGAAGATGCAGCCACTCGCAGTGAGCGCCAACTATCTGTCGGCCCCAGATCCGGGTGAAGTCGAACTGGAGGTGATCGTCCGAAAGCAGGGACGCCAGGTCGCGTTATTAGACGTCGAGTTGAGCCAGGCGGGCCGCAGCGCTGTTCGCGCGGCGGTCACGCTCGGATTCCCCGATGACGGCGACCCCACCTTCGTCACGGCCTCGTCGATCGACGACATGTCACCGGAACCGCCGGAGAGTGCGGTGGCAGTCATCGGCGATCACCCGATGGCGCAGGTCGTGCATGTCGGTCAGGGTTGCGACATGCGAATCGACACCACCTCGGCGCACTTCCTGACTGGCAGCCAAGGCGAGGCCGAGGTCAGGATGTGGGTCCGTCCTCGACCCGAGGACGAAAACGACCTCGACACCGCTGTGCTGTTCGCGATCATGGCGGGTGACATCAGCGCGCCGGTGACGATGAACCGCGGCCTGTTCGGGTGGGCGCCGACCGTGCAGTTGACGACGTACCTGCGCCGACTGCCGACGCCGGGATGGCTTCGCGTGCGGGCGAGCTCGGATGTTCTGGGCAGCACGTGGTTCGAAGAGGATCATGCTGTTCTCGATTCGACGGGCGCAGTCGTCGTCCAGAGTCGTCAATTGGCGATGATGCCCCGCTAGGGTCGATCGCTGCGGTCGTGGCAGGCTGTTCGCCATGACAAGAATTGCGATTATCGGTGGCGGCAAGATCGGCGAGGCGCTGATCTCCGGGCTGTTGCAGGCCGGCCACGCCATCAAGGATCTGGTCGTCGCCGAGCAATATCAGCCTCGCGCAGACGAATTGATCGCCGAATACTCCATCCGCGTCAGCACGGTCGCCGATGCCGCCGAGGGTGCGGACGTCATCGTCATCGCGGTGAAGCCGAACGACGTCGAGTCAGCGCTCACGGCGTTGACGAAGGTCGATCTGGACGGCGACCTCGAACAATTGATCGTTTCCCTTGCGGCGGGAATCCCCACGGGATTCTTCGAAACGCGTCTGCCCGCAGGGTTCCCGGTCATCCGCGTCATGCCGAACACCCCCATGTTGGTCGGGGAGGGCGTGAGCGTGCTCTCGCCCGGACGGCACGTCAAGGCCGAGCATCTCGAGCTCGTACGCGGCATCCTCGGCAGCGTCGGCAAGGTGGTCACGGTTCCCGAATCGCAGATCGACGCGGTCACTGCTGTCTCCGGTTCCGGCCCGGCCTACTTCTTTCTGGTCGCCGAAGCGATGATCGACGCGGGAGTCGGTCTCGGCCTGACGCGCCCGGTCGTTACCGAATTGGTGGTGCAGACGATGGTCGGTTCCGCAGCGATGCTCGATCGCACCGGCGACAGCGCGACGGATCTTCGCGCCGCGGTGACGTCACCGGGCGGAACGACGGCTGCGGCACTGCGTCAGCTCGAAGCGGGCGGCCTGCGGACGGCGTTCTTCGATGCCTTGGATGCCGCCAAGTCGCGCTCGGCCGCGATGGGTGCAGCTGCGGATTAGTCGTCCGTTTAGCCACACCCGTCGCTTTAACCCCACCAGTACAGCTAAGCTCGACTTAGTACGTACGTGTCTGTTCCGCCGGAGGGGAAGCCGGCGGCGCGAGTCGTGCTGGAGGTATGTGGATTAATGGTGTCTGCAAACAAGCCGTCCATGGGTTCGTCCCACGACGGAAAGCCGGCAGTGGCCGGCACGCAATTCCTCACTGTTGCTGAGGTAGCAACTTTGATGAGGGTGTCGAAAATGACTGTGTACCGGTTGGTACACAGTGGCGAATTGCCTGCTGTACGAGTGGGCCGTTCGTTCCGTGTACATGCGAAGGCAGTACACGATTACCTCGAAACCTCGTACTTCGATGCCGGCTGACCAGCCGGTTCGAAGAGGATGACCTCGGCGTGAGCCGAGTCGCGGGCACAGCGGTTGCTGTGCCGGAGGCTCGGTTTATGCCGAGTGACTCCACACCGGTACGATGAGTCACTGTCGTACCAGCAAGCTGGTGTCGTAAGGCGCTGAGCTAGTTAAAACGAGGGCCAGGCGCCAATTGCTTGGCGCAGGCGTACGTGACCGGCGTGCGCAGGAACGCTAGAGAAGAACGTGAGGGACACCCGCTATGGGTTCAGTGATCAAGAAGCGTCGCAAGCGCATGTCGAAGAAGAAGCACCGCAAGCTGCTTCGTCGTACCCGAGTACAGCGCAGGAAACTCGGTAAATAAGCAGTACCTGTTGATGCCCGCCACCCCTTCCGGGGTGGCGGGCATCAGCATATTCGGGGGGAAGCGATGTGTGCCACGTCTCATTGGCTGGGCGATTTGTCTTGAATGGCCGAAATTTGGGTAGTCAGCGCGGGACCCCCTCTGCCCGTAAAGTGGGGGAAAATCGCGGGAGGGACGCTTCGGCAGAGCGCGTTTCTACTGGATATGGGGGTACTTGGTGGTTGAAGGTGACAACACTTCAGGGGGCACGACGCCTCGCGTCGTACTGGTGACCGGGGCGAGCAGATTTCTCGGCGGCTACCTGGTGACCAGGCTTGCGCAGAATCCGTCGATCGAGCGTGTCATCGCCGTCGACGCCGTCAGTCCGAGCAAGGACATGATGCGCAGAATGGGCCGCGCGGAATTCGTGCGAGCAGACATCCGCAATCCGCTGATCGGCAAAGTGATCCGAAACGCCGAGGTCGACACCGTCGTGCACGCGTCGACGCTTCAGAAAGCCCCCAAAGCCGGCAGCCGCGCCGCGATGAAGGACATGAACGTCATCGGCGCCATGCAACTGTTCGCGGTCTGTCAGAAAGCTCCGACGGTTCGCAAGGTGGTCCTGCGCTCGGCTTCGGTCGTCTACGGGTGCAGTGCCAAGGATCCCGCTCAGTTCACCGAAGAAATGAGTGCGCGCCGCCGGCCGCCGGGCGGATATGCCCGCGACAGCCTCGAGATCGAGGGATACCTCCGCGGAATGGGGCGTCGGCGCCCAGACATCTCGGTCGGGATTCTGCGGTTGGCGCCGTTGATCGGACCTCAGCTGACTGCAACCGTCGGGCACTACGTCACCGCCCCACTCGTGCCCACCATCGTCGGGCGCAACGCGCGCCTGCAATTGCTCCACGTCGAGGATGCCCTCGCGGCGCTGGAGAAGGCGACCATCGGACACGCTTCGGGTACGTACAACATCGCCGGCGACGGAGTGGTCATGATGTCGCAGGCGATCCGCCGGGCAGGCAGGGTGGAAGTTCCGATGCCGCTCGCTCTGTTCCGTAGTGTCGGCAGCGCGTTGGTGGGGTCGTCCATGAGGCTGTACACCGACGAGCAACTCGAGTATTTCCGGTTCGGCTGCGGACTCGACACCACTCGCATGCGCAGCGAGCTGGGGTTCGAGCCGCGATGGACCACCATGCAAGCACTCGACGATTTCATGCGTGCGATGCAGACGCGCCGGATCATCAAGTCCGAGTGGATCGATCGGGCGGAGAATGCGTTGACCACCATCCTCGGCGGTGACACCGCCGCGGCGGCAACAAGTGCAGACGTGATGCACATGCCGCTGTCGGGACGAAGTGCGGTGAAGGGGTGACTGACGTGGCGAAGGTAATTCCCCTGCGGCCCAGCGCAACTCACACCGGAAAGTCGGCAACTTCCCGTTCGCGTGAGTCCGTCACCGGTGCGGAGCGTGACATCCGTGAACAAAGTGAGCGCCGGCATCCGTCCGGAGTGTCCTCGGCGGCCGACCACGGCGGTGAGAGCACGTTCGTCGATTCGGCCAGGTCGGCGATCGTCGATCAGATCGCCTCGGCAGCAGAATTCTTCCGACGTCGGGTGTCCGGCGACTACGAGGTCGACGAGTTCGGGTTCGACCCGCATTTCGCGGACAACGTCGTCATGCCGATGTTGCGCCCGCTGTTCGAGAAGTGGTTTCGCGTCGAGGTCAGTGGGATCGAGAACATTCCCCTCACCGGGGGAGCGCTTGTGGTCGCCAACCACGCCGGTGTGATCCCGATCGACGGACTGATGACGTCGGTTGCCGTGCACGATCACCATCCAGCGCATCGTCCACTGCGAATGTTGGCTGCGGACATGGCATTCGAGATGCCGGTGGTGGGTGGACTGGCGCGCAAAGCCGGTCATACGTTGGCCTGCAACCCCGACGCCGAGCGTCTGCTCAACGACGGTGAAGTCGCGGCCGTGTTCCCGGAGGGATTCAAGGGCATCGGGAAACCGTTCAGTGAGCGGTACAAGTTGCAGCGGTTCGGGCGCGGTGGCTTCGTGTCGGCCGCAATGCGAACCGGTGTTCCGATCATTCCGTGCTCGATCGTGGGTTCGGAGGAGATCTATCCCAAAATCGGTGATCTCACCACACTCGCACGCGTTCTCGGTCTTCCGTATTTCCCGGTGACACCGCTGTTTCCGCACTTCGGGCCACTCGGCCTGGTTCCGTTGCCGTCGAAGTGGTACATCGAGTTCGGAAAGCCCATCGTCACCGATACCTTCGAGAGCGGTGCCGCCGACGATCCGATGGTCCTGTTCGAGGTCACGGACCACGTCCGGGAAACGATTCAGCAGACGCTGTATCGACTGTTGGCCAAGCGTCGCAACGTCTTTCTCGGCTGAGTTCGGTCCGGATCGCTGCTCGATCCGGACCGAACCCGCTCAGGCGTTCTGTTCTTTGCGCCTGGCGAGAATTGCCGCGAGCGCCCCGCCGACCGCTCCGAGCACCAGCGCCGTCGGTACGCCGATCTTGGCGGCCTTTCGTCCGGTGCGGAAATCGCGAACTTCCCACCCGCGGTTCTTCGCGAGTTCACGAAGATCTGCGTCGGGATTGATCGCCACCGGTGTCCCCACCAACGAGAGCATCGGAACGTCGTTGTGGCTGTCGGAGTAGGCGGAACAGCGCTTGAGATTGAGTCCTTCACGCACCGCCAACGTCCGTACGGCGTGCGCCTTGCCCATGCCGTGCAGGATGTCGCCGACGAGTCGGCCGGTGAAGACGCCGTCCTCACTCTCGGCGACAGTGCCCAAGGCGCCGGTCAATCCCAGTTTCTCGGCGATGACCTGAGCCAGTTCGACCGGAGTTGCCGTCACCAACCACACCTGTTGTCCGGCGTCGAGGTGCATCTGGGCCAACGCCCTCGTGCCTGGCCAGATCTTGTCGGCGATGACCTCGTCGTAGATCTCCTCGCCGAGGCGGGCGAGTTCGGCGGTGGATCGACCGGCCACGAAGGACAGTGCTTTCTCGCGGCCTTCGGCGACGTCGTCGCTACTTTCTCGGCCGGTGACTCGGAACTTGATCTGCTTCCACGCGAAATCCACCAGATCCGAGGTCTTGAGATACTTTCGTGCAGCGAGACCACGGGCGAAGTGGATGATCGACGCACCCTGCACCATGGTGTTGTCGACGTCGAAGAATGCGGCGGCCGTGAGGTCGCGCGGAACGGCCGGGGGCTCTTCGCCGGTTTCCGGTTCTGTGGGGTTGGCAGCTTCGTGCAATGCCAGAGCTGCGTCAGCGCTCGCCTCGCCGGCGAGATTGGCTCGAACTTCCGACTCACTCGGGCCCAGCGGATTCTTCACATGGCGACGTCCGGGGAGAATGACCCCGGCAAGCCCTGATCCGAATCCGGAGCCGTTCGGTAGTGATCGCGCAGGCACCCGCACCTCCCGTGTTGCATTCTCGAGCAGAGAACTCTTCGAGTCAGCCTATCCTCCGCGATGAGGCCCGATGGGTTGGATGGTGACCTTCCCTGTGGTGTGTGACGTTCCTCTCCGCCGATTTGGCACCGAGTGGGGCTCCGGAGGCACACTCGACCGATCAAGTAGATGGCGTCCCCGTAGAAGAAAGGTATGCGTCGATGACTGCAGCTACGCATGAAGTGACCCTGTTGACACGCGCAGGATGCGCGTCCTGCGTCGGCGCGGCGGAGGTCCTGCGACGGGTCTGTTCCGAGTTCGAGCTGGAATTGACGTGCATCGACGTGGACGAAGCTGCCGCGACGGATCCAGAGCTGAGAGCGGAGTACGGAGACAGATTGCCCGTCATTCTTCTCGACGGACGCGAGCACGGTTACTGGGAAGTCGACGAGGAGCGCCTTCGTGACGATTTACGCAAGTAAGGCAACCCTCAAAGTTGTCCGCGGAGCCGCTTTGCAGGTGAACGGCACATCGAACCCGTCTCGAGCAACTTTGTGCATGGGTTCACAAGCGGTTACCGTGGTGTGAACATTCCCCCGGAGCATCGTGGAGGTCGACAGTCGTGTCGACCGGACGAGGAGCCAGCGACGTGACCGAACCGCACCAGACGCATGAGCCTGTGGCTCAGCGCGTCACCGGCGCTGCGGGCTCTTCCGTCACCGACGCTTCCAGCGCCTCGGTTACCGACCCGATCGCTCAGGATCGCGTCATCCCCCAGGCTACGGTGACGCGCTTGGCCGCATACCTGCGGGTCCTCGGAGTGATGTCCGACCGGGGTACCTCCATCGTCTCGAGCGAGGAACTCGCGCAGGCGTCAGGTGTCGGATCAGCGAAGTTGCGTAAGGATCTGTCGTTCCTCGGACCCAACGGTGTCCGTGGCGTCGGGTACGACGTCAACAGGCTCCGCATCCGCATCGAGCGTGCACTCGGACTCGATCGTGGGCACAAGGTCGTTCTCGTCGGAGTCGGAAACCTCGGCAAGGCGCTGGTCGGCTACGGCGGATTCAGCCGCCGCGGTTTCGAGATGGTCGGACTCTTCGACAGTGATGCAGATCGAATCGGAAGCAGAGTCGGGGATCTCGTCGTGCGCAGCACCGAGGAACTGACCGTCGCCTGCCGTGAACTGAATGCGACCATCGGCGTCATCTCCACACCGGACGAGGCAGCTCAGGGCG
>NZ_LVCT01000624.1:0-6516 GCF_001647205.1 Rhodococcus sp. EPR-134 | reverse complement strand
AGATCTAGCCGTCGAGATGCAGGTTCTCTCCTTCAACAGTGCGCGCAATGCCGATCAGGCATCCAGCGCGCCGCGAGTACGAGTGGCTCACGCCGCATCCGCTTCGTCAGTCCCATCCACCAGTTCACCCGCTCCGGTCGGAGCAGGTTCGACAAGAAACGGATCAGTGATCGCGCCGTGAGTGTTCTGCTTGTCGGGGTCTCGCATCGAACCGCGCCCGTCCCGGTGCTCGAGCGAGTAGCTGTCACCGACACCGATCGTCCGAAGCTGATCGACAAGCTTCTGGCGTCTTCGCACATCTCCGAAGCGATGATCGTCTCCACCTGTAACCGGGTGGAGGTCTACGCGGTGGTGGACGCGTTCCACGGTGCACTCACCGAGGTCGGTGAAATCCTGGCCGACCATTCGGGTCTCGACCTGACAGCGCTGCACGCTCACGCGTACGTCCGCTACAGCGAAGCAGCCGTCGAGCACCTCTTCGCGGTGGCCAGCGGCCTCGATTCCATGGTGATCGGCGAACAGCAGATCCTCGGCCAGATCCGTTCGGCCTACGCATCTTCGGATGCGCAGCAGGCCGCCGGACGCGTCGTCCACGAACTGGCTCAGCAGGCACTGCGCGTCGGCAAGCGAGTGCATTCCGAAACCGGAATCGACTCCGCCGGAGCATCAGTCGTGTCCGTGGCTCTCGATCGTGCAGCGGGCATCATCGGTGAGGGCGGCCTGGTCGGCCGCACTGCCGTGGTTGTCGGTGCAGGCTCGATGGGCGGTCTGTCGGTTGCGCATCTCACCCGCGCCGGAATCGCACGCATCGTCGTCGTCAACCGGACACAGGAACGCGCCGAGCACCTGGCAGAGACGGCACGCTCCAACGGCGTCGACGCCGACGGTGTTGCCTTCGATCAGCTTTCGGCCGCGATGGCGCAGGCAGATGTCATGGTGACCTGTACCGGCGCGGTCGGGGCAGTGGTCACCCTGGCGGATGTGCACCGCGCACTCGCCGAGCCCGATCGCGACAACACCAAGCACCTCGTCATCTGCGACCTCGGGCTGCCGCGCGACATCGATCCCGCCGTCGCCGGCCTGCCGGGTGTGACCGTTCTCGACATGGAGACGCTGCAGCGTGATCCAGCGGCAGGCGCCGCCGCTTCCGACGCAGATGCCGCACGCACCATCGTTGCCGGTGAGCTTGCGACGTACCTCGCGGGACAGCGTCTCGCCGAGGTCACTCCGACCGTGACGGCTTTGCGTCAGCGCGCCGCCGACGTCGTCGAAGCCGAACTGATGCGACTCGATTCGCGTCTGCCCGGCCTGGACGATCCGCAGCGCGACGAGGTTGCGCGCACCGTGCGCCGCGTCGTGGACAAGCTTCTCCACGCCCCGACCGTGCGCGTCAAGCAACTGGCGTCGGCCCCCGGCGGCGACTCCTACGCAGCAGCGCTGCGCGAACTCTTCGAACTCAGCCCCGGATCTCCCGCGGCCGTGGCCACACCCACCGATCTGGTGGACGGCGACCGCACTGGAAGGGACCTGCAGGCATGAGCGTCACCACCCCTCGATCGGGGAGCCCGCTGCGGATCGGCACTCGCGGAAGTCTTCTCGCGACCACGCAGGCCGGTACCGTGCGCGATGCCCTCATTGCGGCCGGACATCCCGCCGAGTTGGTCATCATCAAGACCAAGGGCGACCAGTCCACCGATCCCGTCCAGCAGATCGGCGTCGGAGTGTTCACGGCAGAGCTTCGAGAAGCCTTGCTGGACAACCGCGTCGACGTTGCGGTGCATTCCTACAAGGACTTACCGACCGCGCAGGACCCGCGTTTCGTCATCGCGGCGATTCCGCCACGCGAAGATCCGCGTGACGCGCTCGTCGCCCGTGACGGTCTGGTCCTCGGGGAGCTTCCGGCCGGTTCCAAGGTGGGAACCTCCGCGCCGCGCCGTGTTTCGCAGCTGAAGGCACTCGGTCTCGGCCTCGACATCGTGCCGTTGCGGGGCAACCTGCAGCGCCGTCTCGGCAAGGTCGAATCCGGTGAACTCGACGCCGTGATCCTCGCTCGCGCCGGCCTGTCCCGTATCGGGCTGCTCGATCTCATCACCGAGAATATCGAGCCCGTGCAGATGCTCCCCGCTCCGGCGCAGGGTGCCCTGGCCGTCGAATGCCTTTCTGCCAATGCGGAATTGGCGGCGATCCTCGCCGAGCACGACGACGCGGGTACCCGGGCGGCAGTTACTGCCGAGCGCGCCCTGCTCGCCGAGTTGGAAGCCGGCTGCACCGCTCCGGTGGGAGCGATCGCGGAGATCGTCGAATCCCTCGACGACGACGGCAGAATCTTCGACGAACTGTCGGTACGCGGCTGCGCAGCCGCGATCGACGGTTCGGACGTCATCCGTACCGGCGCCGTGGGTGCGCCGGACAAGGCCGAGGAACTCGGCCGAGCGGTAGCGCGCGAGTTACTCGAACTCGGCGCCCGCGAGTTGATGAACGTGACTACAGGCGAGGCAGCCGATGTTTGACGCCGCACTTTGCACTTGCACCAAGTTCCCATTTCGATACAGCGCACTGGAGAATCACCGATGACCCGAGTCCGAAAGAACACTCCCGGACGGATCCTGTTCGTGGGATCGGGACCGGGCGACCCCGCCCTGCTCACCGTTCGCGCACGTGACGTCCTCACCGGCGCCGCAATGGCATTCACCGATCCGGATGTCGACAAGGGCGTCGTCGCACTCGTCGGCATCGACATGGGCCGCGACGAGGAGACCGGCGAGCTGATCGCGGACGTGCGTCCGGCACTCGGCGAGCCTGCCGAGGTTGCAAAGACATTGGTGCACGAGGCCAAGAACGGTCACGACGTCGTGCGTCTGGTCTCCGGCGACCCGCTGACCACGGATTCCGTGATCGCAGAGGTCACCGCAGTCGCCCGCACGCAGGTTCAGTTCGAGGTTCTCCCGGGTCTGCCTTCGGGTTCGGCTGTGCCGAGCTACGCCGGCATGGCGCTCGGCTCGGGTCACACCGAGGCCGACGTTCGCGGTGAAGTCGACTGGGCTGCTCTGGCCGCTGCACCGGGACCGCTTGTCCTGCACGCGACGTCCGGACATCTCGCCGAGACCGCCAGCGCGCTGGTCGAGAACGGCTTGGCCCCGCAGACGCCTGCTGCGATCACCGTCCGCGGTACCACTCGTCAGCAGCGAACCGTCGAGGCAACTCTCGCGACGCTCAACGAAGCCGGATCCGAACTGGTGGGCTCGCTCATCGTCACCGTCGGCAAGGTTGTCGCGCAGCGCAACAAGATGTCGTGGTGGGAATCGCGCGCTCTGTACGGCTGGACCGTCCTCGTGCCGCGCACCAAGGATCAGGCCGGCGAGATGAGCGACCGTCTGGTCACTCACGGAGCGATCCCGATCGAGGTTCCGACCATCGCCGTCGAGCCGCCTCGCAGCCCGGCTCAGATGGAGCGTTCGGTCAAGGGACTCGTCGACGGTCGCTACCAGTGGGTCGTCTTCACTTCCACCAATGCTGTTCGCGCAGTATGGGAGAAGTTCGAAGAGTTCGGCCTCGACGCTCGCGCCTTCTCCGGAGTGAAGATCGCCTGCATCGGTGAAGCAACCGCAGCCAAGGTGCGCTCGTTCGGCATCAACCCCGAGCTGATCCCGACCGGTGAGCAGTCCAGCGAAGGCCTGTTGGCCGAATTCGCCCCGTACGACGACGTTTTCGATCCGGTCAACCGGGTTCTGTTGCCGCGGGCGGACATTGCGACCGAAACCCTCGCAGAGGGCCTGCGCGAACGCGGTTGGGAGATCGACGACGTCACCGCCTACCGCACCGTCCGGGCAGCGCCGCCGCCGGCCGAGACCCGCGAGATGATCAAGACCGGTGGATTCGACGCCGTCTGCTTCACCTCGTCCTCGACCGTGCGCAACCTCGTCGGCATCGCCGGCAAGCCGCACGCCCGCACGTTGGTCGCGTGCATCGGCCCGAAGACGGCCGAAACCGCTATCGAGTTCGGTCTGCGCGTCGACGTGCAGCCCGAGACCTCGCAGGTGGGACCGCTGGTGGAGGCTCTCGCCGAGCATGCTGCTCGTCTGCGCGCCGAAGGTGCTTTGCCGCCCCCGCGCAAGAAGTCTCGAAGGCGCTAGCGCACCCGTGAGTGGTTGAGGAGTCTGTGGACTCCTCAACCACTCACAGGTTCCGACGAAGGAGGGCTACTTCTCGTGTTTCCCACTCATCGCCCTCGCCGGCTCCGGCGCACTCCTGCGCTCCGGCGACTCGTGGCAGAGACCTCGCTCGAACCCCGGCACCTCGTTTTGCCGATGTTCGTCGCCGACGGCATCGATGCACCGCGTGAGATCAGTTCCATGCCAGGCGTTTTCCAGCACACTCTCGATTCGCTGCGGTCCGCAGCGGTGGAAGCAGTGGAAGCCGGCGTCGGTGGCCTGATGCTGTTCGGTGTCCCGAAGGCGGAGGACAAGGATCCCCAGGGGTCCGGTGCCTCCGATCCCGACGGAATCCTCAACGTCGGATTGCGCGCTCTGGCAGACGAACTCGGCGATTCGACGGTCATCATGGCCGATACCTGCCTCGACGAGTTCACCGATCACGGCCACTGCGGCGTGTTGACTGCCGGCGGCGCTGTCGACAACGACGCGACCTTGATCCGATACGTCGAAATGGCTCTCGCACAAGCTGAATCGGGTGCGCACCTGCTCGGTCCCAGCGGCATGATGGACGGTCAGGTGGCTGCGATCCGCGGTGCACTCGATGCTTCGGGGTATGTCGATGTCGGTCAGCTCGCCTATGCCGCGAAATATGCGTCAGCGTTCTACGGGCCGTTCCGTGAAGCCGTCGGATCCTCACTGCAAGGCGACCGTCGTACGTATCAGCAGGACGGCGCCAATCGCCGCGAGTCGATGCGCGAGGTAGACCTCGACGTCGTCGAGGGCGCCGACATGGTGATGGTCAAGCCTGCAATGTCCTACCTGGACATTCTGCGTGAGACCGCCGACCGGTCCCCGGTTCCGGTCGCTGCGTACCAGATCTCGGGGGAGTACTCGATGATCACCGCGGCCGCGCAGAACGGGTGGATCGATCGGGACGCGGCGATTCTCGAATCGCTCATCAGCATTCGCCGCGCCGGTGCCGACGTGGTCCTCACGTACTGGGCGTCGGAAGTTGCCGGATGGCTGTGACGGAGTCACGCATGGTGGCTGCGCCGGTATCGACCGATACGCTGGTGTCATGACCGAGCAGTGGCCGCCGTCGCGCCAGGAACCGCCCCGCCGGGAACCTCCCTACGAGAACCAGCCGTTCGAGAATCAGCCGTACCGCGAACTCGGACCGATGCCGACGGGTCAGATCCCGGGATACGGCCCCGGTTACAACGGATACCCGGGACCTGCGCCGAAACCCGAGCCGCCGACGGACGTCGTGACTGCGATTCAGTTGTGGTGGGCTGTGACGGCGCTGGGGTTGGTCCAGGGCGGCGCGATGATCTGGATGCTGCTCGGGCAGAAGTCGATGTTCGTCGACGAGATGCTCAGAAATCAGGCAGCTGTCGACGCCGGTCTGACGCGTTCCGACGTGGAGGGCATGTTCCCACTGGTCATCGTGTTCTCTGCGGTTTTGGTCGTGATCGTCACCGCGGTGTTCCTTCTGTTCGTGCGCGCGATGAGTCGCGGCAAGAACTGGGCTCGAATGTTGCTGACGTTCTGTGGCGTCTTCATGCTGGTCTCCGCGATCCCGGTGATCTTCGGGCTCGGCGGCGACGGCGGCGCGGCCACTCTGCTGTTCGGCGGAGCGGAAATCCTGCAGGCAGTTGCTGCTGTCGGGGCGATCGTGATGATGCACCGAAAAGAGTCCAATCCGTACTTTCTTCGTTTCCCCCCGGCGGGGAACCGGTAGGTAGCTCGGGGTACTGTGAAACGGGTCACTGAAGTAGTAGGGGAGAGGTCGGACGCGATGAGTTCTCAGGAAGCCCTGCGTACGGAAAGCACCCACGACGCGCCACTGCGCCAACGTGGTTCACGCACCGAAGTGATCTTGTTCGCGATCCTCGGAGCCTCTGTTCTGGTGACACTCCTGATGCTCATGATTCCGGGCATCGTCAGCGGATAGCGCACACTTGAACCCGTGAGTATCTCTACGAAGGTCAGGCGCCCGACGGCTGTCGAGGCAGCATTCTGGCTGTGGATCGCCAGCGCGTTCCTGCTTATACTCTTCGGCCTGATCAATGTCACCAGCGCTTCGTATTCGTTGCGTGAGCAGTTCACCGATCAAGGCGTTTCGGCCGGAAACATCGACATCTACGTCACCTTCGTGCGGGTGTCAGGGCTGGTTCTGCTGTTGACCGGCCTCGCGATCGGCGGCCTCGCCGGTCCCACTCGCGCCGGACGGGCGTTGTGCCGACGGATCCTGGTCATCGTGTCCGGAGTGTTCGCGGTGCTGCAGATCGCGCTGGTCGTGGCCGGGATCAGTACCGTGCTCGCGCTGGTTGTTCCCGTCATGCTGATCTGTGCCTGCGTC
>NZ_LVCT01000623.1:0-12134 GCF_001647205.1 Rhodococcus sp. EPR-134 | reverse complement strand
GAACTCCAGGCGCTCCTGCTCGAAGTTGTAGAGGCGGTAAACGGGCCACATGAGCGCGTGGAGCATCGAGTCGCCCCAGATTGTCAGTTTGAGGCGCCAATTCATGATGTTGTGAAGGTGCAAAACCGATTCGGATGCCTGGTTGTACTTCAGGTACTCCAACGGAGGGGTTTCACCGCGTCGACCGGACGTTTCTGCTCGCATGTCGGCGATCTGACCGATCGTCATCCCTTCCTTCCGAAGGCACAGTGAAAGGTCGATATCTTCGTGGATGTCCGGCCGGTCGCTGACTCGCTCGCGGACGGCCAGCCATGCGCTTTTTCTGATCGCCATGTTTGCTCCGGCGACAGCAAGTACTTGACGTTCGCAATCGAACTTTCCCTGCTTGACCTGACGGTCCAGTGCGAAACGGTGGATTCGGGCAAACGGCGATTCGAAGAGATAGGTGAGTCCGGCGACCGCTGAATGCGCAGTGCTGCGCTGGAAGAAACCTTTGACCGCACGGGCCCATCCCGGTTGGACCCGCGTGTCTGCGTCGATCCGACCGATGATGTTGCCGGTCGAGGCGTCGAAGCCGGCGTTCCGCGCATGAACGACGCCTTGCCGGGCCTCGAAGACATATCTCACTCGGTCGTGCTTCTCGGCGAACTTGTGAATGATCGATGCGGTGCTGTCCGTCGAGTTGTTGTCGACGACCAGAATCTCGTCGATTTCGGACTGGATCAGTAAGCGCTCGATGCAGTTCGAAAGGGAGTTTTCTTCGTTGAATACTGGAACAACCACGGAGAGTCGATTAGTGGACAAGTGTTCAATTTCTTGCATGGACTCGGTCACTTGGCTCCTTTGCTGGGCAATTAGTCCAGTCCTTCGCAAAGGTTACGATAGCAATGGGTGTCCGTTTCGGCAATTTGGAGTGGTGAGATTTCGGTCATTTTTGCAAATGCCCACTCCGTCGAGGAGTCGACATAAGTGCAGCTAGATGCGCGTTTCTGTGTTCGGAAGAATGGTTTCCGCAATGTTTGATTCTTTGCTCACTCGAGTCTGTTTGTCGGCTGAACAGTGGACTTTAGTCCTTCTATTTTCGGCAAACATAATGCTGGCAGTTCGCTGATCTTCGGATCTGAACAATGGCAACCGCGTAGCAATATTGAGATAGTGGAGGATGCTTTCCCTGGTGCCGAGTTAGCCCAGCGCACGTGGAATATCTGTGAATTCACCAGTCCTTAGTCGGCAAGCTCGCCACCCCCTGCAAATATTTGCGTTCGGGCGTGCTGGTCTGAGTATTCCGGTCAAGTACGTCCCCGCGAACCTTCAGCACCGATTCCGACGCGCAGCCGGTGGTCACCATCTCCTCAACGGGGCACGGCGCCCTCGGCTTCGGGTGCCGGAACAGTTTTCCCGGTGATCGGATCGACTTCCTCGAGCGGTGGAACGTCTTCTCCGTCGAGCACTCGGCGCATGCGCTCCTTGTCGAGCTGCCCCTCCCAATTGGCGACCACGAAGGTTGCGACACAGTTCCCGAGCAGGTTCACCGACACCCGCATCGAATCCATGATTCGATCGGCGCCCAGTAGGAGAGCGACTGCGGCAACTGGAATTGCGCCGTGACCGATTGCGGCCACGGTGGCCGACAGCGCCAGGAATGACGATCCCGGCACGCCGGCCATTCCCTTCGAGGTGAGCATCAGAACCAGGACGGCAGTGATCTGTTCACCGAGTGTCAGGTCCACGCCGAGTGCCTGCGCCAGAAACAGCATGCAGATCGACAGGTACAGCGTCGCGCCGTCGAGATTGAACGAGTAGCCGGTAGGCACCACCAATCCTGTTGTAGTGCGCGAGCATCCGGCGTTGGTGAGCTTGACCATGATTCGGGGCAGAACTACTTCGGTCGACGCCGTTCCCAAAGCGAGGAAGAGTTCGTCCTTGATGTACTTGACGAACTTCCACAGGTTCACGCCCGCGAAGTACCTGACTATCGCGGCCAGGATGAGGATGAACAGGACGGCGGCGAGATAGCATGCGGCGATCAGCTTTCCGTAACTTCCGAGCGAAGCGATCCCGTACTGACCGACGATGTACGCCATCGCGCCCAAAGCGCCCAACGGCGCCAGTCTCATGATCCAGCCGATGATCGTGAAGAACAGATGGCTCAGACGATCGACGAGTTCGAACACGATCGGTGGTCCACTCTCGCCCGCCTTGGCCAATGCGAGCCCGAACAGTACGGCGAAGAAGAGGACTTGGAGGAGTGCGTTCTCGGCGAAGGCCGAAACTATCGACACCGGAATGATATTGAGCAGGAATTCGACGGTGTGGGGAAGTTCGCCACTTCCGGTCTTGGCTGCCACGGCGTCCGCACCGTTCGCCAGCGTCTCCGGATCGATGTCGAATCCCGCACCCGGCTTCATCAGATTTCCGATGAGCAGCCCGAACAACAGGGCGAAGGTGGTCACGACCTCGAAGTAGATGAGTGCTTTGACGCCGATACGCCCTACGGCCTTCAGATCCCCGACGTGGGCGATCCCGATCACAACGGTGCAGAAGATGATCGGCGCGATCAGCATTTTGATCAGCTTGATGAACCCGTCGGCGAGGGGCTTGAGGTTCGCGCCGAATTCCGGCCACAACCAGCCGATGAGAACACCGATGACGATAGCGGCGATCAATTGCACGAACAGTGATCGGTACCAGGGCGGCTTGTTGGCGAGTCGCGCGAGCTCGCTGTTCGGCAGTTTTACGGAAGTTGGCATGGATGGGAACGGTAGGTCCGCTTGATTGCGAAAAAATAACTCGCGAATGTCGTGGATGTAACGCGTCGAGGTTGCATCTCGGACAACAATTCGGTCAACAAGCGACAGTTGTGTGTGACTGTGGTTATTGTTTCCCTGAGCGGTGATCTTCCGTCCGCGTGCATGCACGACGTGTGAGAGGGGCTGTCATGGGGCAAATTATCGGAACCATCATTTTCGGCGCAGTCATCGGAATCCTGGCTCGTCTCGTACTGCCAGGTAAGCAGCAGTACGGCATGATCGTGACCGTCGTGCTGGGTATCGCCGGAGCGCTTATCGGGTACTGGGTCTGGGGGGCGATCTCGGACAAGGGCGACACGGGTGGAATCGACTGGATCCGCTGGATCATCAGCATCGCCGCGGCGGCCGTGCTCTCGATCGGCTACAGCGCCGTCACTGGCAAGAAATAGCAAGCCGACCCAATTCGAGAAGTGCGCCCTCCCGAAGTTCGGGAGGGCGCACTTCTTTTTGTTTGCCCTAGTTGTCCGACCCCAGTTGTGAGCGAACGGCACTTTCGTGCCTCAGATGCGCCGAAAGGCGCGTTCGCTCAGGGGGGGACCGAATTCAGAGCGCCCGTCGCTGAAGATGCAGCGCCTCGAGGAACTGCGCCGGCAGATCCTGCTCGAGGATTTCGTCGTCAGGATGCGGTAGCGCTTTGATTTTGGCGAACTCGTCGTTGAGTCGTTCCATCTTGACGTCCAGGCGGTGTGCCGCGGCTGCAGCCTCGGTGAGTTCGTCGAGGAGTTCGACGGGAACCTCGCGGTTGTACTTGTAGTAGATCTTGTGTTCGAGGCTCGCCCAGAAATCCATCGCGATCGTGCGGATCTGAAGTTCGATCGGTACGTGCCTGACGCGGTCACTCATGAAAACCGGGACCTCGACGATCAAGTGCAAGCTCTTGTAGCCGTTGGGTTTCGGATCGGCGATGTAGTCCTCGCGCTCGATCACCCGAAGGTCCGTCTGGCTGGTGAGCATCTCGGCGATTCGGTACGTGTCGGAAATGAAGCTGCAGGTGATACGTACTCCAGCGATGTCGAAGATGTTCTTCGAGATGTCGTCGATCGTCAGCGGGACGTTCAGGCGTTGAGCCTTTCGCAGGATGCTGTCCGGTGACTTGACCCGTGACGTGACGTGTTCGATGGGGCTGTACTGATTGATGTGAGTGAACTCGTCCTTGAGGATGTTCACCTTGGTCATAAGTTCGGAGATTCCGAATTGGTACAACATCATGAAGCGGGAGAACTCGGTCCGCAGTTCGGCGAAATCGGCCCTGCTGACCCCACTGCTGTCTTCCACGTTCGGCACCCTCATCTGTTAGCTGGTGTAACCAGTCTGCCACCGATTGTGCCGTGTCCGGTTTCAGTGGGTGCGCAGTGCGGCGAGCGTCATATCCCGCAGGACTCGACGCGCGCGTGCCGGCGAAGCGGGGTTGGCGCTGTGAGGGGTCGAGTTGATCAGACCGAAGGTGGCATGCGCTTTGATTCGTGCGTCCGCCTGATCGAGTTGGGGATCGAGTTGCTCGAGCACCCCGACCCAGACCTCGACGTACTTGCGCTGCGTCTGGCGTACCTGTCGACGCGCGTCGGCCGGCAAGCTTTCGAGGTCGCGGTCCTGGATGCGGATCAGGTCCGGCTCGCCCAGTGCGAAGTCGAGGTGGAACTCCACCAGTGCGTCGAGTGCGGCGCTCGGTGAGTCCGCTGCCTCCGCTGCCGCAGAACCTCCTTCGTGCAGGCGCGTGCTGATGCCGACGAGAAGTTCCACGAGGACGGCGTCCTTGTTCGGAAAGTGCCGGTACACGGCCGGGCCGCTGATACCGACGGCCGCGCCGAGGTCTTCGAGTCGCACACTCACGAATCCGCGTTCGGCGATCAACCGTGCGGCGGCGTCCAAGAGCTGACGTCGACGGTCGGCCTTCATCTGATCGCGTCGCGTCGGAGCTGCTACCTGCTCAGAGGTCATTCTCTCGATCTTTCTTCGCTTGTGTTCTGGACAACTCAGTTAATCATAGTTAATCTAGTTTCAGTTATCGAGCATTAACTCATGGCGAAGGCGGCGGGATGACTCCCAGTGGAATCACGCAAGGATCGGGCTACCGGTCCGATCACACCGTTCTGGTGGACGAACTGAAGAAGAAACTGGCGCAAGCAGCGCTGGGTGGCAACGAGCGCTCTCGCGAGCGTCACGTGAGCAGAGGGAAGTTGCTGCCGCGAGATCGCGTCGACTCGCTGCTCGACCAGGGCAGCCCCTTCCTCGAGCTGTCCCCACTGGCGGCCAACGGCCTGTACGACGACGAGTGCCCGGGCGCCGGCGTCATCACCGGTATCGGCCGTGTGTCGGGTCGCGAGTGCGTCATCGTTGCCAACGACGCGACGGTCAAGGGCGGCACCTACTACCCGATGACGGTGAAGAAGCACCTGCGCGCGCAGGAAGTTGCGCTGCAGAACAACCTTCCCTGCATCTACCTCGTCGACTCCGGCGGCGCCTTCCTGCCGCGCCAGGACGAGGTCTTCCCGGACCGTGAGCACTTCGGCCGGATCTTCTACAACCAGGCGACCATGAGCGCCAAGGGGATTCCCCAGATCGCCGCAGTTCTCGGTTCATGCACCGCGGGAGGCGCCTACGTGCCCGCGATGAGCGACGAAGCAGTGATCGTCCGCAACCAGGGCACCATCTTCCTCGGCGGACCGCCGCTCGTGAAGGCTGCCACCGGTGAGATCGTGACGGCCGAAGAGCTCGGCGGCGGCGACCTGCACTCCAAGGTTTCCGGCGTCACCGATCACTTGGCCGAGGATGACCGCGACGCACTTCGGATCGTGCGCAACATCATTGCCACGCTCGGCCCCCGCTCCGAGCGCCCGTGGGACGTCATCTCCACGGTTCCGCCCGTCGCCGATCAGAGCGAGCTGTACGACGTCGTTCCGACTGATCCCCGTACTCCGTACGACGTGCACGAGGTCATCACCAAGCTCGTTGACGGTGGCGCGTTCCAGGAGTTCAAGGCTGAATACGGCAAGACGCTCGTCACCGGTTTCGCCCACATCGAGGGCCACCCGGTCGGCATCATCGCCAACAACGGCGTGCTCTTCGGCGAATCCGCCATGAAGGGAGCACATTTCATCGAACTGTGCGACAAGCGCAGTGTGCCGCTGCTGTTCCTGCAGAACATCGCAGGCTTCATGGTGGGACGCGACTACGAGGCCGGCGGCATCGCCAAGCACGGCGCCAAGATGGTCACGGCAGTCGCGTGTGCACGGGTCCCCAAGCTGACAGTCGTCATCGGCGGCTCGTACGGCGCCGGCAACTACTCCATGTGTGGACGCGCGTATTCACCTCGCTTCCTGTGGATGTGGCCGAACGCGCGCATCTCGGTCATGGGCGGCGAGCAGGCCGCGTCGGTGCTCTCGACGGTTCGTAGTGACCAGCTCGACAGCGCGGGTAATCCGTGGTCGGCCGAGGACGAAGAATCCTTCAAGGCGCCGATCCGCGAGCAGTACGAGGCTCAGGGCAATCCGTACTACTCCACTGCGCGGCTGTGGGATGACGGTGTCATCGATCCCGCAGATACCAGAACTGTTCTCGGCCTGGCCCTTTCGGTGTGCGCGAACGCGCCGATCGAGCCGGTCTCCTACGGCGTCTTCCGGATGTGAGCGAAATGACTGAGTTGCGCACTATCGATACTGTTCTCGTGGCCAACCGCGGTGAGATCGCGGTTCGCGTGATCCGCACGTTGCGTGAGTTGGGAATTCGCAGCGTCGCCGTCTACAGCGACGCCGACGCGAATGCTCGCCACGTCCGCGAGGCCGACACTGCCGTCAACATCGGACCGGCCGCGGCGCGTGAAAGCTACCTCGTCATCGACAAGGTCATCGACGCTGCCAAGTCCACCGGTGCTCAGGGTATTCACCCCGGTTACGGCTTCCTGTCGGAGAACTCGGCGTTCTCGGCTGCCTGTGCGGCTGCCGGAATCGCCTTCCTCGGTCCCTCCGAGCACGCCATCGAGGTGATGGGTGACAAGATCACCGCGAAGAACGCCGTTGCCGCGTTCGACGTACCGGTGGTCCCGGGTATCGCTCGCCCCAATCTGACCGACGAAGAACTGATCGCAGCGGCCGAGGCCATCGGCTACCCGGTGTTGGTCAAGCCTTCGGCCGGCGGAGGCGGCAAGGGAATGCGTCTGGTCGAGGATCCGGCCAATCTGGCCGAGGCTCTTCGCAGTGCCCGCCGTGAGGCCGCGTCGTCGTTCGGCGACGACACCCTGTTCCTCGAGCGATTCGTCCTGCGGCCCCGGCACATCGAGGTCCAGGTTCTCGCCGACCAGCACGGCAACGTCGTTCACCTCGGTGAGCGCGAATGCAGCCTGCAGCGGCGTCATCAGAAGGTCATCGAAGAGGCTCCCTCGCCGCTGCTCGATCAGGTGACCCGTGACCGGATCGGCGCGGCAGCGTGCAACACCGCTCGAAGCGTCGATTACACCGGCGCCGGCACCGTGGAGTTCATCGTCTCCGCCGACAAGCCGGACGAGTTCTTCTTCATGGAGATGAACACCCGCCTCCAGGTCGAGCATCCCGTTACCGAAATGGTGACCGGACTGGATCTGGTCGAATGGCAGGTCCGTGTGGCAGCAGGGGAGAAGTTGGCCTTCTCCCAGAGTGACATCACGCTGACCGGGCACGCCATCGAAGCTCGTGTGTACGCGGAGGATCCGGGCCGTGGGTTCCTGCCGACGGGCGGCCGCGTCGTCGATCTGGTCGAGCCGTCAGGTTCCGGCGTGCGCGTCGATTCCGGACTGCTCGCGGGCACCGTCGTCGGCAGTGACTACGACCCGATGCTCAGCAAGGTCATCGCCCACGCTCCCGACCGCGCGGGCGCACTGCGCAAGCTCGATCGCGCACTCGGTGACACCGCAGTGCTCGGAGTCGTGACCAACATCGAATTCGCACGGTTCCTCCTCGCTGATCCGGATGTGATCGCGGGCAACCTCGACACCGGTCTGCTCGATCGTCGCGTCGAAGACTTTGTCGCAGCCGACGCCTCCGACGAGGTGCTCATTGCTGCCGCGGCGTATCGCTGGCTCTCGCGGTGGACAACCTCGGAATGCGTTGATCCCTGGGATGTCCCGAGTGGGTGGCGCGTCGGAACTCCCGCTCCGACCAGCATCAGGCTCTCCGCCGGCACCCGAACGGCGCACGTTGCGATCGTCGGCGTTCCCGCGGATGCAAAGGTCGAGGTCGAAGGTTCACAGCCTCGCGCATTCAGCGCGACCCTGACGGGATCCGAACTGGCGGTGGTGATCGACGGACGTCGACGCACGTTTGTCGTCGCCGAGACCGATGGTGGTCTGTGGCTGGCAGGCGGCGGAACCTGGCACGTGCGCGAGGTTGCCGAAGTCAGCGTTCGCGGTGAGGACAAGCACGCCGGTGACGCCGAAATCGCCAGCCCCATGCCCGGTGCCGTCATCGCAGTCAACGTCGAGAACGGCGCGGCAGTGAGCGCGGGACAACCACTCGTCGTGGTCGAGGCCATGAAGATGGAGCACTCCTTGACGTCCCCGATCGACGGGATCGTGGAAGTGCTTGTCCGTCAGGGCGATCAGGTGATGGTGGATCAGGTTCTGGCCCGCGTGGTACCTGTCGCGGACGAAGAGACTGCAGAAGTAAAGACCGAGAACACGACGCAGAAGGAAGACGCCTGATGTCCGATTACCTTGCCACCGGAGCGCTTCCGGACGAATACCAGCAGCTCGCCAAGACGGTTGCGGATTTCGCGAAGACCGTAGTGGCACCGGTTGCTGCCGAGCACGACGCCAACCACACCTTCCCGTACGAGGTAGTGGCCGGGATGGCCGACATGGGACTGTTCGGCCTGCCGTTTCCCGAGGAGTACGGCGGAATGGGCGGCGACTACTTCGCACTCTGCCTGGCGCTCGAAGAGCTGGGCAAGGTCGACCAGAGCGTCGCGATCACTCTCGAAGCTGGTGTGTCCCTTGGTGCCATGCCGATCTACCGTTTCGGTAACGAGGCACAGAAGCAGGAGTGGCTTCCGCAGCTCACCAGCGGCAAGTCGTTGGCTGCCTTCGGCCTGACCGAACCCGGTGCGGGTAGCGACGCCGGCGGAACCAAGACCACCGCGAAGTTCGACAGCGGTGAGTGGATCATCAACGGCAACAAGCAGTTCATCACCAACTCGGGCACCGACATCACCAAGCTCGTGACGGTCACCGCGGTCACGGGTGTCAAGGACGGCGGCAAGAAGGAGATCTCGACGATCCTCGTGCCGACCACGACGCCCGGCTTCACGGCCGAACCGGCGTACAACAAAGTCGGTTGGAACGCATCCGACACCCATCCGCTCACGTTCGCCGATGTTCGTGTCCCCGAAGAGAATCTGCTCGGTGAGCGCGGCCGCGGCTACGCGAACTTCCTGCGCATCCTCGACGAAGGCCGCATCGCTATTTCCGCGTTGAGCGTCGGTGCCGCCCAGGGCTGCGTCGACGAGTCGATCAAGTACGCCAAGGAACGCGAGGCGTTCGGTCGCCCCATCGGACACAACCAGGCCATCGCGTTCAAGATCGCGCGTATGGAGGCTCGTGCCCACGTCGCACGTACCGCGTACTACGACGCGGCCGCACTCATGTTGTCGGGCAAGCCGTTCAAGAAGCAGGCGTCCATCGCCAAGCTGATTTCCTCCGAAGCTGCCATGGACAACGCCCGTGACGCCACGCAGATCCACGGCGGATACGGCTTCATGAACGAGTACGCCGTCGCGCGCCACTACCGTGACAGCAAGATCCTCGAAATCGGTGAGGGAACGACCGAGGTGCAGTTGATGCTCATCGCTCGTGAGGCAGGGCTGTGACGAACCCCAAGAAGATCACTCAGCGCGGGCTCTGGTTCGAGGAGTTCGAGGTCGGCGCGATCTACGAGCATCGCCCAGGCCGGACGGTGACCGAGGCTGACAACGTCCTGTTCACGACTTTGACCATGAACACGCAGGCGTTGCATCTCGATGCCGCGTACAGCGAGGACACTCAATTCGGTGTGCGGCTGGTCAATTCGATGTTCACCCTGTCGACCATCGTCGGCCTGTCCGTCGCGCAGTTGACGCAGGGCACCATCGTGGCGAACCTCGGTTTCTCCGAGATCAGCTTCCCGAAGCCGCTCTTTCACGGCGACACCTTGTATGCCGAGACGCTCATCGCGGACAAGCGCGAGTCGAAGAGCCGTCCAGGTGAAGGCATCGTGACGCTCGTGCACACCGGGCGTAACCAGCACGGTGACGTCGTCGCACTGGCCACGCGCAAGACACTGGTGCAACTGCGTCCGGCAGAGGTGTCCTCGTGATGTGGACGCCGCCGGGGCCGGCGTGGTTGTTCTGCCCGGCGGATCGTCCCGAGCGCTATGCGAAGGCCGCGGCTGTTGCCGACGTCGTGATCCTCGATCTCGAAGACGGTGTGGCTCCGGCCGACAAGGAAGCCGCACGTGCAGCCCTGATCGACACGCCTCTCGATCCGGAGCGGACGGTCGTGCGCGTCAATCCGGTCGGTACACCTGATCACGAACTCGATCTGATCGCGCTGGACGGCACACACTATTCGCGTCTCATGCTGTCCAAGTGCGAATCGGCCGAGGACGTCCTCTCGCTCGCACCGGCGGACGTGGTTGCGCTCGTCGAGTCCCCGCGAGGAGCCCTCGCCGTGGCCGACATCGCGCTTGCTGCGAACGCCATCGGTGTCATGTGGGGAGCCGAGGATCTTGTGGCCGGTCTCGGCGGTAATTCGAGCAGGCACCCGAACGGTTCGTACCGCGACGTTGCCAAGCACGTCCGATCGACGTCTCTCCTGGCTGCGAAGAGCTACGGCCGGTTGGCTGTCGATTCCGTTTATCTCGACATCAAGGACCTCGTAGGCCTGGGCGTCGAGTCCGCTGATGCTGTCGCAGTCGGCTTCGACGTGAAGGTTGCGATCCACCCGAGTCAGGTCGAGGTCATCCGCGGGGCCTTCGCACCTTCGGAAAAAGAGATCGACTGGGCCACACGAGTGCTTGCCGCGGTGTCTACTGAACGTGGTGTGTTCGCGTTCGAGGGCAAGATGGTCGACGCTCCCGTTCTCCGTCACGCCGAGAAGCTTCTTCACCGAGCCGGAATCTTTCAGCAGAAGGAGAACTAACGGATGAGCAAAGTCGTGAATACGGCAGCTGAGGCAGTTGCCGACATCGCGAGCGGATCCAGGCTCGCAGTGGGCGGCTTCGGGCTGTGCGGTATTCCCGACGCACTGATCGCGGCGATCGCCGACGGCGACGCCACCGATCTCGAGGTGTTCTCCAACAACTGCGGTGTCGACGACTACGGTCTCGGCATTCTGCTCGGCGCGCACCGGATCGCCAGGGTGACGGCGTCGTATGTGGGGGAGAACAAGGAGTTCGCGCGCCAGTATCTCGCCGGTGAGCTCGAAGTGGAGTTGACGCCGCAGGGGACGCTGGCCGAGCGGCTGCGAGCTGGCGGTACCGGCATCCCGGCGTTCTACACTCCGGCCGGCGTCGGCACCCCGATCGCCGAGGGCGGCTTGCCGTGGCGATACAACCCGGACGGTTCGATCGCCGTGGCGTCGCCACCGAAGGCGACGGCAGTGTTCGGTGGCCGCACGTATGTATTGGAAGAGGCGATCACCGCTGACTTCGCGCTCGTGCACGCGGACTACGGCGACACCGAAGGAAATCTCGTCTTCAACAAGACGGCGATGAACTTCAACCCGCTTGCTGCCATGGCCGGCCGGATCACCATCGCGCAGGTGGAGAACCTCGTCGAGCCGGGCGACATCGACCCCGCACACGTGCACCTACCTGGAGTGTTCGTCGCGCGGGTCGTGCACACAGGCCCACAGGAGAAGCGGATCGAGAAGCGGACCGTCTCAGGAGGCACCAAGTGACCAGTGCAGAGGAAACCCGTATCGGTTGGACTCGCCACGAGATGGCCGCTCGCGCTGCCGCCGAGATGCGGTCGGGGGAGTACGTCAACCTCGGCATCGGCCTGCCGACTCTGATCCCCAGTTACCTGCCCGAGGGCGTCAAGGTGGTCCTCCACAGCGAGAACGGCATCCTCGGTACCGGACCGTATCCGACCGATGATCAGGTCGATGCCGACCTCATCAATGCCGGTAAAGAAACCGTCACCGTCAATTCAGGCGCCGCGTTCTTCGACTCGGCTCTCTCCTTCGGCATGATCCGCGGTGGTCACATCGACACCGCGGTGCTCGGCGGGATGCAGGTGTCGAAGACCGGTGACCTTGCCAACTGGATGGTGCCGGGCAAGATGGTGAAGGGTATGGGCGGGGCGATGGATCTGGTCCAC